>NZ_JBQQFC010000008.1:0-26932 GCF_052258445.1 Psychrobacter sp. T6-1 | reverse complement strand
GCCACTATCAATCAAGTCGGCATACCGATTGCTAATATTACGGAGCCATCAGCGCTTAACATTGAACCTTCAGCGATTACGACTCAACAATCACCCTCTTATCTTACCGTTTTTCGTACCCGTATTGATCAAGTGCGTTGGCAATTACGCCAGCATTTTTATCAAGACTGGAGTACCAAAACTAATGCAGAGCAACAAGCAAAAGCCGTCACGCTCAGTTTGCTAACGGGCGATCGTAGTCTAATCAATCGCAGCACCAAAGACTTGTATCAGCTGGCAGGTATCTCGCATCTGCTCGCTATCTCAGGCACGCATGTATTGTTTTTAGCCATTGTTATGGCAGGGCTTGCGACCTTCGTATTTGATCGCAGATTACCTGTGCTTTATCGCTATGTGCCGCGCTGGCAGGTGCGCTGGCAGGTGATGATCGTAGCTGCCTTTATTTATGCGCTATTTACAGGTTTTGATGTGCCTGCAGCTCGTACTGCTTGGACGCTGCTGGCTATAGGGGTGGTGCGTTTAACCTTGCTACCGGTAAGTACTTTGCGCGTGCTACTTAGCTTAGCTATTGTTATGGCTTGGGTTGATCCCTTTGTACTGTGGCAAGCGGGTTACTGGCTATCGTTCATTGCTGTCGCTTTGTTATTAAAATACGATGACACGTATGGATTGCAGGCTAAAACAGAGACTAGCTCTTCGCAAATTAAGCCTTCTCAGCCTCAAACCCTAAAGGGTAAAAAAACAGCTCGATGGCTATCAGCTTTTAAGCGCCTGTTTAGGTTGCAATGCTGGCTGTTCATCGCTTTATTACCAGTGACGCTATTACTCTTTGGTAAGGCTTCGCTATGGGGCTTGATTATTAACCTGTTCGCTATTGGACTCTTTGGCTGGGTGATTGTGCCGCTCAATCTATTAGCAGGACTGTGTTATCTGGTTGCGCCTGCCATAGCAGATATGATTTGGGCGCTTGTGAGTACCCTAGTAGCAAGTTTGCATACATTGATACTGTGGCTGACGTCATTGCCTGCACTCTCTGATGCATGGGTTTATACCCCTGTAAATACAGCGATATTGCTCATGGCTTTTTTGGTACTACTGCCTTGGCTACTGCCAAGCGGACTCATTAGCCGAGTGCTGGCAGTACCACTTCTTGCGCTTTTGATGATAAGTGTCTATGCCAATCAGCAAACTCTAGTGCAGATGCCGACTTTGTATATATTGCCGACAGGGGATACGTATCTAAGCGCGGCTGTACTTATTTATCCAGCTATGAGTCATCAAGCTACTGATCAAAGTGCTAGCAGTTGGCTATTTTTGGCCGATCATAGGCCGTCTCAGACTCGCACTAGAGCCAGTACGCTGAATGCGCAGCAGCTCTCAAAAAGCTTGAAGCAGCAGCTGGGGACGCTCTCTGTCAAGCGCTTGAATGGTATCGTTGTACAAACCGCATTAAGCGCTTCAAACAATGAGAAAAATAGTAACACTCAAGCTATCAACATAGAATCTACTGATATCCTAGCTAAAACCGTCTTTGAACTTGTGCAGCGTATACCCGTCAGTCAATATTGGCAGGCAGGTCGTCATGATCTTTGGCAAGATAAACAACGAGCTTACCAATCCAAAAGTGGTACTGATAAATCAATTACCGCGCAGCGCTGTAAGGCAGGCAAGACTTGGCAGATGGCAGATAGTGAACTTGCGATTACGGCGCTGACAGGGTGGAGCGAGATTGATGATGCTAGTGTATGGGACTGCGCCATAGCGCTCGATAGTGGTATGCCTATTCAAGTAGTACAGTACAATCCAACTGATCCGCTACAATCGCCTTTGCTATCTGACAATAAGCATTCGCATATTGTACTAGACGCCGCCACTCACAACCGAGTCTGGCAGATGTGGTCGCTATTATGTGATGCCAAATCTTTTGCCGCTGACCAAGAGGTAACTTGGCTCAGCCATAGTCGCTCACAGGTAACTGGCGAGGTATTGGCTCAGCACCGAGTAGCACAAACGCTTACTCATGATGGGGTCTCCTTGTCAGCCGCGCTTGCGCTTGATGATCCTTAAACGCGAGGTTTTATAGTTTCTAATAGCCAAGCTATTGAAGCCGGAGTAGAATGCCACCATACTTATAGCTTAGTTTATCGATTTAGCATGTTATCAACCTAGGAATCTCTATGCCCAACTGGCCACCAGACCCTAATAAACGTCCCGACAACTCGGCAAGTCAAATGCAGCCCACGCCGCAGCCGAATGGACAAGAATGGCGTCTCATTGAAAAAACCCTCCTAGCCAGTGTACAAGAACAACGTCGTGCACGGCGCTGGAGTATCTTTTTTAAGCTCCTCACCTTTGGCTATATTTTATTTGTATTATTAGCATTTAGTCGTAGTTGTAGCAGTGACAAGCCTGCAGGTATTGATGGTTTTGATACCAGTCAGCCGCATTTGGCAGTAGTTGAGTTACAAGGGGTCATTAGTAATGCTGATGTGGCTAATGCTTATGATGTCAATGATGCTCTAACGCGCGCTTTTGAGAATCCTAATTCTAAGGCAGTTGCTCTTGATATCAACTCGCCTGGTGGCTCTCCTGTGCAGTCTGATGAGATCTGGCAGACGATGGTCGATCTGCGTGCTGAGTATCCAGACAAAAAGCTCTACGCAGTTATTGGTGATATAGGAGCCTCTGGCGCGTATTATATTGCCTCAGCAGCGGATGATATTTATGTCAACCCCTCAAGTTTGGTCGGCTCTATTGGTGTGATTATGCCAAGCTATAATATCGAGGGCTTGATGGACAAGGTTGGCGTAGAGGATCGTACGATTACCGCAGGTGAGTACAAAGATATTTTAAGCTTGTCTCGTCCCTTAACTGAGTTTGAAGAGCAACACGTCGAAGGCGTGCTGGCCAATACGCACAAGCACTTTATCAATGCGGTCAAAGAAGGTCGCGGCGATCGACTCAAAGATGCTGAAGAGAATAATCTATTTTCGGGATTATTTTGGACCGGCGAGCAATCTATTGCTTTGGGACTGGCGGATCAAACGGGTAGTATCTCAAGCCTTGAGAAGCAGCTTGAGCTGGACAATATCGTTAATTATACGCCAATAGACCCCTTCCAACTGTTTATGGATCGATTTGCAGTCAAGCTTGGTGCAGGTGTTGGCTCTAGTATCTCCCTTGATTTATTATCAAAAGAAGAGGGCACAGGTCAGATGCGCTAAGTGTTCTATACCTATTTCGTGTATGATGATAAAGGCTGAGTATAGTGATATGCTCAGCCTTTATTTATGTCAAGATTTATATTATTTAATGAGAGCCTGATATGAGTGTCATGACTGCGCAAACCTTTGCATCCCTACCAGTATCAACCAAAACAAAAAAACCTGTCTTGCATTTTGCGCATGCTAATGGAATGCCAAGCGCAGTGTACGCGCCTTTTTTTGCAGGTTTAAGTGAATTTTTTACGATTGAGTATATACCGCTATTAGGGACAGATCCCGATTATCCTGTCGATAATCATTGGCAGCGTCTTACCCAACAAGTGATAGATAGCGTCGAGCGTACCTGCGAGGAGCACGGTACCGCGCAGCTCGTCGCTGTCGGTCACTCGCTCGGTGCTATGTGTACGTTGCAAGCGTTATACAAAGCGCCCAAACGCTTTAATCAGGCAGTGCTTATGGATCCGCCGTTGATATATGGACGTAGCAGCTTTTTGATGCACCTAGCTAAAACGGTAGATAAATTACCCATGATGAATAACCAATCGATGGATAAGCTGTCGCCATCAGGAATATCAAAACATCGCCGTGATGTTTGGGATAGCCGAGCCGATGCTTATGAGCAAATGCGCAATAAGGGGTTTTTTAAGAATTTTGATGAGCGCAGTTTTGAAGGTTATATCGAGCATGGGTTACATACTCGCGCTGATGGTAAAGTCACTTTGGCTATTCCCAAAAAAAGCGAAGTTACTGTCTTTAGAACCAATCCCTCATTGTATTGGCTAACCCCAAATCATGCTCCAAAGCCACCAGTTGAGCTAATCATTGGGCAGGAGAGTATTTTTTTGAAACGTAAATTCCCACAAAAAATAAAAGCTCGCTTGGGCATAGATTTTGAGACCCATAAAGGCGGTCATATGTTTCCGCTTGAGTACCCAGATAGCGTGGCTGCGCAAGTGCTGATGCTCATTAAAAAACAGCTAAAAACCTAAATAAAATATTATGCCTATTATATCAAGCGCTACTGATAACGAGATGACAAACCATAAATCCACACCGCTATTTTCAACCTTTAGTGTGATTGCGCTGATGGTCTTTATGGTGATGGGTTTTTTTATCAGTCAACTGATAGGCGTGTACATCGCAGGCAAGCTGTTTTTACCCGATGCAGACACGTTATCAATGGGTACGCTATTTTATATCGGCAGTAACGATGGCACTGTCGTTAGTGTCTCAATTATCATTACCAGCCTGCTTATCACCGCTATTACTCTAGGTATTATCCGTATAAAAGGCGGTAGTATAAGTCAGTACTTAGCGCTTAGACCTTTTTCAGTCGGTATTGGTATAGGAATGTTTGCGCTGCTACTGCTGTTTGCAATTGCTAGTCAGGCAGTGACCTATTGGGTAGAGGCGACGCCGCTGATCTTCGTTGACCCTTTGTATCAGTCGGTGAGCTCAGTGTGGCTGCTCATCTTTGCGATGGTGATAGCAGCGCCTGTCTACGAAGAGTTGGTGTTTCGCGGTATTTTGTGGTCAGCGATTAGTGAGCAGTTTGCAGGCTCGCGCGGCACTATTGTTGCCAGCGTAATTACTAGTTTGATATTTGCGCTTATTCATATCCAATACGGCTGGTATGAGATCAGCACCATTGTCTTGTTGGCACTGCTGTTTTGTTATGCGCGTATCAAATCAGGCTCTTTGTGGTTGCCTATTTTGCTACACATTATCAATAACGGCATCGCTATGTGGCTGTATATCTCGCAAGTGGGCTAAACATCAGGATTAAGCTGCAAAATCTCATCCGCTGCCCATTGTATGTCTTTGATCGTCAAGTCAGGTTTACCACTTAATGCTTGTCGCCATTTGCGCGCGCCCGCTAATCCTTGAAACAGACCTAAGTAGTGCCGCGCCATCGTCGGTAAGCGCTCGCCTTTATTCACTTGCTGCTCTAGGTACGGATAAAGCTTGGCTAGAATATCTGAGCGTTTAGGAATAGGAGCATCCCATAAGCTATTAGCTTCTGCTAATAGGTAGGGGTTGTGATAAAACGCGCGACCGATCATTACGCCATCGATATGCTCTAAGTGCGCTTTTATATCTGCCACAGTTTCTATACCACCGTTAATCTCTATCATTAGATCTGGCAAGTCTTGCTTGAGGCGGTAGACATCATCATAGCGTAGCGGCGGGATTTCGCGGTTTTGTTTGGGGCTAAGGCCTTGCAACCAAGCAGTACGCGCATGCACAATAAAGCGCTGACAGCCAGCGTCAGCAACCGTTTGGACAAAGTCGCTCATAAACTCATAACTGTCAAAATCATCGATACCGATGCGGTGTTTAACGGTCACAGGAATATCAACTGCCGCTTGCATATGCTTAACTAAGCCTGCAACAGTTTTGGGCTCTGCCATAAGACACGCGCCAATCTTGTTATGCTGCACGCGATCAGAGGGGCAACCGACATTGATGTTGACCTCATCATAACCATACTGCTGGGCAAATACAGCGCACTGGATCATCTCGTCAATATCAGCGCCACCAAGCTGTAACACTAAAGGATGCTCGCTCACATCAAAGCGCAAATGCCTATCTCTATGACCGTAAATTAGCGCGCCTGTACTTATCATCTCGGTATACAAATACACCTGTGGGTTAAACAGGCGTGCAAAGAAGCGATAGTCCGTCGTCGTCCAATCGATCATGGGTGCAACAGATAGGCGTTTTTGCGTTATATCAAGCATATTAATTGCCTTAATGTCTTTAGTAAGCAGTCAAGGAGGCACTCGTTGTCGCTAAATGTTCAGGTATTATTTTGCGCAATAGACCAGATCGTCAATCTTTTTCATGTCAGGTAAGTTATAAAAATACAGTCCCATCATAATACCGACAAAGCCGATGAATGCTATGTACAAAGCAGGCGCAAAACTAATATACATAGTCGCGTAGGCCAGACCAAACGGAAGAATGCCGCCGATAATAGCGTAGGTAATATTATAAGAAAACGACATGCCTGTTAGGCGTACATTGGTTGGAAACAGTTGTATCAAAATAGCAGGCACCATCCCGACAATACCTGCACAAAAGCCTAAGATCGCAAACATGATTAGGATATAATCGCCCCCTGCCTCCAGATGGTAATAAAAAGCGAATATCTGAGCGATGAGCAAAATAGAACCAACTGCTAAAACCTTACCAAAGTTTTGGTAGTCTGAGATGATGCCATAAAAAATACAGCCCAAAATCATAAATACTACGCCAAGACTATGAGCAAATCCAAACAAATCACTATCGGGGGCAAAACGCAGCTCAATTAAATCAGGCAATATCAATACGATGACTAAAGTGATGCTAGATATAATCAAGGTCAACATCATATTGATAAATATCGAGTGCTTGCAGTGTTTAAATAATAACGTGAAAGGTTTATTGGTATAACTGATAGTCTTATCAATATCGTGTCTTGTGCTTTTTAGATCAACAAAAAAAGGCGTCTCATTAATAGTGCGCCAAAACAGTAGCGGTAAAAAGCTTAAAGCTGCAGCGACAAAGAAGGGAATGCGCCAGCCATAGTCTACCATCTGCTCAAAGGTCAGCGCGTTATTGAGCCACATAAAAAAGCCATTAGAGAATAAGACGCCTACAAAAAAACTAGCCGTCACATAGGCGCAGCCAACAGAGAGATGCGAGCGTGGTACATGTTCGGCGACAAAGACCCATGACAAAGGTACAAAAACGCCAAACGCCATACCTTGAATCATGCGCAGCAAAATAAATAGCGCAGGAGCGAATATGCCCCACTGTGCGTAGGTCGGCAAAAAAGCCATCGCCAGCAAACTTAATGCTGTAACGAGCATACTCATGAGCAGGACAGGCTTGCGTCCTATTATATCTCCGTAGCGACCAAAGAGAATACCACCAAAAGGACGCGCCAAATAACCGACAGCGAACAGTCCAAGCCCTTGTAGTTTTGCAGTATTTGCATCGATGGTGCCAGGAAAAAAAGCAGTCGCAACTGTATCGGCTATATAGAGGTAAATCAAAAAATCAAAAAAAGTCACAGCGGTGCTAAAGCAGACAAACATAACTGTATGCTTGTCTTTAGATGACATCAACTCATAGTGAGCAAGAGGGGACATAAGCGTTCAATCCACAAGTAAAAGTAGCGATCAAAACGTTTGCTCGCAAACAATATTTAGCATAAAAATAGATCAATCATCATGATGACTGATCATAAAAAGGTAATAGATATCAAAAGGTATGAGTCAAAACAGTTGTGTGAATAAATTACAGTAGCCAATCAATAGGGAGGAGCGACATAATAGTTAGCCAGATGTGATCAGCCATATCAACGCGCGGCTCACTATCATAAACGATGGGCTTGCCATCTTTGATGGTATGCCATTCAAGAGTATCGTCATCTATAAGTTTGACCTCATAGGCCTGCGCGAGTAGATCATCACTTAATGCTTGGTGCAATTGCTGTGCCAGCTCGTCGTCGTTGATAATAACGCCCATTTCGGTATTAATGTTAGCAGAGCGCGGGTCAACATTATACGAGCCAATAAATACTTGATGGTCATCGATGGCAAAGGTTTTGGCGTGCAGACTGGTTGATGATTGGCTACGGGCTTTCCATAGTTTATTATCGCGCTTTTCTTCACTTGCCGTTGATTTTAGCTCGTATATTTTGATGCCGGCGCGCAAAAGCTCAGGTCGCCATTTACTATAGCCTGAATGCACGGCAGTTACGTCAGTGGCATCAAAGGAGTTGGTCAAAATTCTAATCTCAATACCTGATTCTGCCAAGGCAACGAGGGTTTCAACGCCGTCTTTGGTCGGTACAAAGTAAGAGGAGATGATCGTGAGCTTCTCGGAGGGACTGCCAAGTAGCGTACGCAGTTGATGCACCAAGTTGGTATCACTAGCAACGGATTTGGTCAGCTTGCCGACATCGTCACTCAAAAACTGCATATCCGTCCAGCGAAATGGCACTTGTTTATTGACTAAATCCTTGTCAATCGTCGAGTCCTCAATCGCGCTACGGTATACCGCCAAGCTACTGTTTGCGTTGCTTTTCTCTTCTTCTTTAAGCTCGTTTAAACCGTCTAAAAAGTCAGTAGTCGCCCCTTTGTCTAGAGTGACTAGAGTTTCGATATCAAAGGAGATGGGCGCGGACCAATAACTGGTAAAGCTGTTGTCGATATCGGCGACGACTTTACCAATGAGCAAAACATCTAAGTCTGCAAACTGGCTGCTTTGATCATTACTTAAGTATTCATTACCAATATTACGGCCACCAATAATAGTGATTTGCTTATCAAAAATCATGCTCTTATTATGCATGCGCCGATTAATACGCGGCAGACCGGTAACAAAGTTTAGGGTCTGAAATTTGCGATGCATCAAAGGATTGATAATACGTACAGCGGTATTAGGGTGACTGGCAAAGCGTAGCAAGGTCTGATCAAGATTAGCATTACTATTAAAATCATCTATAAGCAGGCGCACGATAACGCCGCGCTCAGCGGCCTCCCACAAGTCTTTGAGCATGAGCTGACCGGCTTGATCATTGTGCCAGATATAGTACTGCACATCGATACTGCGCGTCGCCATATCCGTCAAGATACTACGCGCGGCAAAGGCATTGGCACCAGTGACAATCGGATGATAGCCTGAAAGCTCTGGATGAATGTCGTTTTGCTCACTGATTGCATTGATCAAATCAGTGCTGACACGTACCGTATTGTCATTATTATTGTCTTGATAAAGCGCATTTAGCCGTGCTGATAGGTTTTGGCTATCAGGTAGGTGCGGCTGATTGGGCAGAGCCTGACAGCCACCAAGCGCTAGAGATAGTCCAAGTACCAGACTTAGATGCAGACGACTTGGGGTTAAATGAGACAATGACATAACGGGTTTACCTTAATGAGCTTGAAGTGCTAAAGGATACAAGAGGATAATAGCACTAATTGAATCAGACCAAATAGCTGTACTCACTGCAGATTTTTAATAGAGCTCTTTATTCGGCGCTCATCTTATCAGGTGCATCTAAAGCTGCCTAGATAAACTACGTTACTTTTTGCGAGTGATAATCGACATTGTTTTGTGCCTCATACTGGTTTGCTTACTGCTGTCAAAAACTTATCAAAGTCAGCTTGAGAGTGCTTAATATTCAACAGACATCATCAAAGCAGATGTTTGAGATAAAGTGACATGTTATGATAGCGGTCAGTAAAAATTAGCCCAAACATTAACTAAACATTAATAAGAGCAAGAACCACGGAAAAAAGTGTTATGAGTGATTCGCAAGAGCAGAGTAATCTTATAGACAGTGATGATAGTGGCCTAGATACAAACTGGCGTTCTGACGCGTTAGATTTGGACGCAGGCTACGGCATGCAAACGATTGCTGTACGCGCAGGACAGCACCGCAGCGATGAAGGTGAGCACTCAGAACCTATCTATACGACTAGCTCCTACGTCTATGCTTCAGCAGAAGACGCTGCGGCCCATTTCAATGGTACTAAGACGGGCAATGTCTACTCGCGTCATACCAATCCAAGCGTACGCACTTTTGAGCGCCGCTTAGCCGCGTTAGAAAACGGCGCGCGCGCAGTAGCAACTGCCTCTGGCATGGGCGCAATCTTAACTATGTGTTTGGCGTATCTTAAACAGGGCGATCACCTGCTCGCTGCCAATCAATTATTTGGCTCATCCATTGGACTGTTTAATAATTATGTTGCCAAGTTTGGGGTCGAGGTCAGCTATGTAGATTGCTTTGACAACGACGCTTGGGCGAATGCGGTTCAACCGAATACTAAGGTGATCTATTGCGAAAGCCCGAGCAATCCATTAGCACAAATTTGCGATATCGGCTATTTAAGTGAGCTATGCCGCGCTAATGATATCTTGTTAGTCGTTGATAATTGCTTTGCTTCTCCTGCCATTCAGCGTCCCCTAGATTTAGGCGCAGACGTGGTGATTCACTCAGCAACTAAATACTTAGATGGTCAAGGCCGCGTATTGGGCGGTGCACTTGTGGGTAGCGACAAGCTCATGCAAGAGGCGTTTACTGTGGTACGCTCAGGCGGTATCAGTATGAGCCCGTTCAATGCGTGGGTATTTACCAAAGGACTTGAGACGCTTAAATTACGCATGCAAGCGCATTGCCAAAATGCCAACCAAGTCGTGCAGTTTTTGGTCAATCACCCCAAGGTCAGATGCGTACATTTTTCAGGCTTACCTGATCATCCTGCTCATGACTTAGCGACCCGTCAGCACCATATGAAAGACGGCTACGGGGCTATCATGGGCTTTGAGGTTGCAGCGTCTGAGACTCATGATGCAAAAGCGGCGGCTTGGCATGTGATAGACTCAACTACAATGATCTCCATTACCAACAACCTTGGTGATGCTAAAACGACGATTACCCATCCTGCGACCACCACGCACTTTCGCCTAACCCCTGAGGCGCGCGCTGAGGCTGGCGTCAAAGATAGCTTGATACGTCTGTCAGTGGGGCTAGAAGACGCTGAGGATATTATCAAAGATTTGGCGCGCGGTTTAGACAGTTTATAAAGATAGCGCTATAATCACTTATTACAATTTTACTTATTTATCAAAAGAAGAGACCATTATGAACATTCAAGCACTCATGCAACAAGCGCAAACGATGCAAAAGAAAGTCGAAGCCAACGTCGAGAACGCCAAAAAAGAGCTGGCTAATAAAGAAGTACAAGCAGAAGCGGGCAGTGGTCTGGTCAAAGTGACCATGACTGGTCGTCACGTGGTCAAGCGTATCAGCATCGATCCAAGTCTTTTAGAGGACGAGCCTGATATGATCGAAGATTTGATCGCTGCCGCTATCAATGATGCGGTTCGTCAAGCGGATGAGTTATACGAAGAAACGATGACAGGCGCGACCTCTGGTATGGGCTTGCCACCTGGTATGCAAGGCATGTTCTAGTATCAAATTTGCCAAAAACTATGACCTGCTAGGGTCAATTATGGGGTTGTTATCACTATGATACGACCCCATTTTTATAGCTACGGTTTATAGATAAAGGAAACAATTTTGCTAACAGCTAAATTTGATCAGATGGTTAAGCAGCTGCGTATTTTGCCGGGTGTGGGCCAAAAGAGCGCCCAACGTATGGCGCTGCATTTACTCACAAAAAAACGTCCACAAGGTATGGCGCTCGCGCAAGCGCTCGATGAAGCTATGCGAGACATCGTTGAGTGTCAGCGTTGTCATAGTTTTAGTGATGATAACGTCTGTCCGCTGTGCCAAGACCCTAGGCGTGATGATACGGTGCTATGCGTGGTAGAAACGGCAGCTGACGTGATGGCTATTGAACAAACAGCAGGCTATCGCGGTCTGTATTTTGTATTAGGGGGTCACTTGTCCCCAATCGATGGTATTAGCGCTGATGATCTCAATATTGATCAGCTGGTTTGGCGCGTCAAACAAGAGCCTGTCGATGAGCTGATACTTGCAACAGGGACGACGGTAGAAGGACAGACGACCGCGCATTTTATCAGTGAGGCGGTCGGTCGCCATGTCAAAAAGGTCACGCGCCTCGCTCAAGGCGTTCCTATGGGCGGCGAGCTTGAGTACCTTGACAGCATGACCTTGGGGCAAGCGCTACAAAATCGCTCTTTTTTATAAATTAAAATCTGTAGTAAGCTGCTTATTGTAGTAGTCAAATTGACTTATAATAAGTGAGCAATTGCCCATTTGTGTTGCTATACTTTATTTTTAGTATCTAATCTTAAACGTTGCCAGCGTTTGACCGTTCTGGCAACGTTTTCTCCTTATTCCTATCTATGCAGGTATCTGCCCGTGTCCCATGCTCTAACTGATACAAACACTCAAGTGTCCGATGCTAGTATTTTAAAAGCAGACGACATGCAGACATCAATGCCCAAAGAACCCGATATCGATGCTTTGTTAGACATCGCCGATGAGGCCAAGGTTACTTGGGTACGCGAGCAGTATCAGTTAGGGGTAGTCATTGAAGCGCTCAAAGTGTGCGGGCGTGTGGCATTAGATACCGAATTTATCAAGCGTGATACTTACTATCCGCGTTTGGCACTCGTGCAGCTTAATGTCGGCGATCATATTTACTTACTTGATGCACCAAAATTGCAATTGAGCGAGTTTTGGCAAGCGCTAACAGAAGTGGATGTGGCTATTTGGCATGCCTGCGGCGAGGATTTAGGGATAT
Source organism: Psychrobacter sp. T6-1 (assembly GCF_052258445.1). Classification (NCBI taxonomy): domain Bacteria; kingdom Pseudomonadati; phylum Pseudomonadota; class Gammaproteobacteria; order Moraxellales; family Moraxellaceae; genus Psychrobacter; species Psychrobacter sp. T6-1. Next base: position 14,481 of record NZ_JBQQFC010000008.1, on the reverse strand, counting down.
TTTATTTGCTATCAGGTTGCCCGCCATTGACCAATATTTTTGATACCCAAATTGCACTGTCTTATTTAACAGGACAGTTGCAAATGGGTTATCAGCAGGCGCTAGATGAGCAGCTCGATATGCACATTGATAAGGAGCACAGCCAGTCCGATTGGCTCCAGCGTCCATTAACCGATGAGCAAGAGCAGTACGCTATTGATGATGTGCGCTTTTTGCCTGCGCTGTATTTAAGTATAGAGCACGCGCTCAAATCAAAAGGTTTATACGATTATGTCTGGGCCGATTGCCAGCTCTATGCCTCAGAGCTATATGAGACGCAGCATATCGAAGATGATGCTATGTATTTGACCATGGCAGATTATCGATACAACGCGCAGCAAATGGCAGTTTTGCAAGCGGTAGCGACTTGGCGCGAGCAGCTGGCGCGCGCGACCAATCAGCCGCGCACCTTTGTCATCAAAAAACAAGCGGTACGTGAGATCATCACCGAAAAGCCTAACACCATGCGTGAACTGGCGCACAAGACGACCATGCATCGTAGTATGCTGCGTCTATATGGTGAGGAGTTACTCACTATCATCAAGGATGCAAAGGCGCTACCTGCGGCCGAGCAACCAGCGCTCATAGCGCCGCCTTATCGCTCAAAAAACAAAGTACTCTCAAAAGCGGTGCAACAGGCAATAGACAAACAAGCTGAAAAGATAGGCGTGCCTACCAGCGTGCTCATGCGCAAAAAGTGGCTACATCAGTTATATGAAGTGATTGCCTATGACAAGGATTTGTCTGATATGCCACTAGGTTTACAAGGCTGGCGCTATGAGTGGGTCACGCAGACTTTGATACCCGTCATTGAAGAGCACAAGGTTGAGCTAAAGCAGGGCATGGGGGTTCGGTAGAGCTAGTCACGATTAAACGCTCCATTGTCTAAGAAATACACCACTTGCCAAGCGACTTGCTTTTTAAAAAGCATACCCGTGTGCGTGACAGGCAAAATAATATGATCAGTGGCGCCGGCAAGCTGAGTCTCGCTCACATAAACGGTACCATCATGCGCTAACCGCTTAACAGTCAATGAGCTATCCGCTTTACGTAATTTACGATTATGATAACTTAAAATGGGCTGACCTAAACCTTGCGCTTTATTGCCTGCAATAACGCCAAGCTCGATACCTTTTGGCAGTGGCGCAACTGTACCATCCAACGCTTGCTCATAGGATTTACCGACGATAGCAGGCGCTAATCGCCAGATATAATCGCCACTTACGCTGCCCAAGTGGGGCGTTCCCAAGGTGACGCAGCGCCCGATTTTCCACTTGGGGTAATGTGCAACAAAATCTCGAATGATCAAACCGCCTAAGCTATGACCGACGAGATCTATCGACTGATCAGGAAAGTGATTATTCTTAAGCCACTCATTGAGTCGTGCGCTATTGGTTTTGATGCCATCGCGCATGCTGCGATAGCCGTACTGGTGAGTCCTATAGCCTTGTGCTTGCAAGCGTTTGGCTAATGGGCGCATGACCCAAGCGGTTTGATGGAGACCGTGTATGAGGATAACGCGGTTTTTTTGTGACATGTTTGTTTTGATACCCTAGGTTATAAAATGAGCAGACTTCGCTATCATAAAGGAGTCGTGACGAACTGGCAAAATAAAACCTCCATATCAATGATTAATATGGAGGTTTTTTAATTCAAAAATTTTTAGTGCTACATATAGTTTTCGATACTTGGGCATGAACACATCAAGTTTTTGTCGCCATAGACATCATCCACGCGAGCAACACTAGGCCAGAACTTATGCGCGCGGATATAGGGCAGCGGGAACGCAGCGGTATCACGGCTGTACGGATGCGACCACTCGCTATCGGTAATCATCGATGCCGTATGCGGCGCGTTTACTAGTGGATTGTCCTCTAGTGTCCAACCGTCATCGCCAGCTTTGGCTTTCATCGCCTCATCTTTGATAGATTTGAGCGCGTCGATAAAACGATCTAGCTCCTCTTTAGATTCAGACTCGGTCGGCTCTATCATGAGCGTACCTGCTACTGGGAAACTCATCGTTGGCGAATGGAAACCGTAATCCATCAAGCGCTTGGCGATATCGCTCTCAGTGATGCCCGTCTCTTCTTTTAGCGGACGGATATCGATGATACATTCGTGCGCGACGCGGCCGTTTTTGCCCGTATAGAGTACAGGGTAGTGATCCCGTAAGCTGTCAGCGACGTAGTTGGCATTAAGAAGCGCCAGTTTAGTGGCTTCAAGCAGACCGTCACGGCCCATCATCGCAATATACATCCATGAGATCGGTAAGATACTCGCAGAACCATACGGCGCGGCTGATACCGCTGAGCAGTCATTTGGCGCATTGTGTACAGGGCTTAGGACATGGTTGGCTTTAAACGGTGCTAGATGCGCTTGCATACCGATAGGGCCCATACCTGGACCGCCGCCGCCATGCGGAATACAAAAGGTTTTGTGCAAGTTCATGTGCAAGACGTCTGCGCCAACATCAGCAGGTTGCATGATACCGACCTGAGCGTTCATGTTAGCGCCGTCCATATAGACTTGACCGCCGTGCTTATGAATGAGGCTACAGATATCACGGATACCTTCTTCAAACACGCCATGCGTCGATGGATAAGTGATCATCAACGCGCCTAAATTGGCACTGTGCTCCTCGCATTTTTCTTTTAGATCATCGATATCGATGTTGCCGTTGTCGTCGGTTTTTACCACAACGACTTTCATACCCATCATAATGGCAGTCGCAGGGTTGGTACCGTGTGCTGACATAGGAATCAGGCAGATATCACGATCCGTCTCGCCTAGAGACTCATGATAGCGGCGAATGGCTAAGAGACCTGCGTATTCGCCAGAGGCGCCAGAGTTGGGCTGCATAGAGATATCATCAAACCCTGTGATGGCTTTGAGCTGCTCTTGTAAGCTATCGATCATCTCGATATAACCGCCAACTTGGTCGCGCGGTGCAAACGGATGCACATTGGCAAATTCAGGCCAAGTAATCGGTAGCATCTCACTGGTGGCATTGAGCTTCATGGTACAGCTACCAAGCGAGATCATACTGCGGTTCATCGCCAGATCTTTGTCTTCTAGTGACTTTAAGTACCGCAGCATCTCGTGCTCAGTATGATGCGAGTTAAAGACAGGATGGGTCAAGATATCATCAGTACGCAGATGTGCGCTATCGAGTGATACGCTCGCATTTTGGGGTAAGTCATGAGACTTGCTGACAAACAATTGCGTCAATACTTTAAAATCTTCAACATCACTGGTTTCACTAAAGGCGACCCCAATCTTGGTATCGTCATGACGCCATAAGTTATAACCGACATTATCCGCGTTTTCAAAGATCTGCGTCGCCATTTTCTCAGAGCCGCAATCGACAACGACGGTATCAAAGAACTGGTCATGGACGACGCTTACGTTATTATCGTTATCGCTATTATTTCTAATCACATCAGCAAAAGCAGTAGCAAAGGCATGGATGCGAGTGGCAATGCGCTTAACGCCCGTTGGACCATGATAGACGGCGTACATACCAGCTAGGTTAGCGAGCAAAACTTGTGAGGTACAAATGTTTGAGTTGGCTTTTTCGCGGCGGATATGCTGCTCACGCGTCTGTAGTGCCATACGCAGAGCGGTATTGCCTTGCGAGTCTTTTGAGACGCCGATGATACGACCAGGGGCTGAGCGCTTAGCTTTGTCCAAAAACGCAAAGTAGGCGGCGTGTGGACCACCAAAACCCATTGGAATACCAAAGCGCTGAGTGCTACCGAGCGCGATATCTGCACCCATATCCGCAGGAGACTTTAGCAACACCAAACTCATGATGTCGCTGATCACAGAGGTATAGGTTTTCTTTTCTTTGACCGCGCTGATGACGTCAGTTAAGTCTTTGACATCGCCTTCAACCCCGACATACTGAAAAATTGCGCCAAAATAATCGCCAGACTTAGCGAGTTCAAAATCACCAACGATGACATCCCAACCAAAATACTTGGCACGCGTATGAATGACATCCAAAGTCTGCGGATAAATACGCTCATCGACGAAGAATTGCGTGGATTTGCTTTTGCTCATGCGCTTAGACATCGCCATCGCTTCAGCTGCCGCAGTCGCTTCATCTAATAGTGAGGCACCAGCAAGCTCAAGACCAGTCAGATCGATACAAACTTGCTGGAAGTTAAGCAAAGCTTCTAAGCGACCCTGAGCGATTTCTGCTTGGTAAGGCGTATAAGCGGTATACCAGCCTGGATTTTCAAGTACGTTACGCTGAATGACTGCTGGCATGCGTACAGGCGAGTAGCCTTGGCCGATATAGCTTTTATTAACAGTAATGTTATCTGCCATCGCGCGCAGTTTGGCAAGGGCGGCGTGCTCACTCATCGCCACAGGCAGATCTAGCGCTTTATTTAAACGTACTGGCGCAGGGACAGTATCATCAACGAAAGTGTCCAAATCGCTATAGCCGATAGCGCTGAGCAAATCTGCTTGCTTGGCATCGTTAGAGCCTAAATGGCGATAGACAAATTCAGCTTCATTAAACAAGCCTTTAAAAGTATCGAACGTCGGTTGTTGAGAGAGAGTCATGACAGTCCTTAAGTAAGCTTTAGATATTGAGTATTGAGAGTTAAAAATGGCAAGCGGCTTATCTTGATCTTGCTACACGTAATGCACAAATTGCGCGTCATCGAAACGAAACTGAGCGCTATAAATACCATTGTCCGCACGCTCGCCTGCGCCAATCATCATGACCACATGATGATCATCACCAAGACTAAGCAAACGCTTCATCGCAGGCTCATCGAAGCCGCCCATAGGGCAACTATCAAATCCGTGTGCACGCAGGGCTAGCATTAAGTTTTCAGCCGCTAAGGCTGTATTATTGGTTGCCCAGTTTTTGACATCATCAAAGGTATAGTAAGGGGATTTGATCGGTCCTTTGACTTGGCGAAAGACTTGCGTCGCGCTCCATTTAGCAGCCGATATCACGTTGGCAGGACCACGCAAAAAGTCTAAAGCGACCACTTTGGTATAGTAGTCTTTGACCTTTTTGGGTATCGGGGTTTCTGGATACTCGCGTAGTATCTGCTGCGCGTGATCGTGCCAGATATCAGTGCGAGCGACGACAGCGATTAGGCGCGCTGAAGTTTTTGCCGCGTTTTGACCCATACAGTTTTTGATCGCTTTTTTGCGCTTTTTGTCGCTATCAATGACATAAAACTCCCATGGCTGTAGATTGCTCGAGTTCGGCGCGAGCATAGCTAAGCGCAGGCAGTCGGCCATTACCTCATCTGGAATAGGGGTGTCAGTGAAACGGCGTACCGAGCGGCGCGACTCAACCACTTCGCGAAACGCTTGTAATTGCGGCGTATGCTCAGGCATAGCGAGATCAGGGTTTGGGCTGGCGTTCTCAGTAGTCATATACAAGTCCATACTGGCGGCAAAAGGAGGTGAGTGATAAATAATTATCAACAGTCTAGCTATTTGGTAGAGATAAGCTTAGCCAATAGCAAGTACTGATAATAATGTTGATCTAAAGTAACATTAGCTGGACCAGCCTAGGTTCAGACAAGTTCAGATAAGAGGTATAACGTTTATCGGTACAGATACCAGCGGATGCCAGTATCTGTATTCTTGCCAATATCTGTACTATTCAAGTGCTAGCGTTTGCAAATGATAGCTGTTAGTTTTTGAATACCTAAAAAGCAATTACAGCTCGTTTTCGTACTCGTCAGCCGTCATCAAGGCCTCAAAATCATCCATATTGTCAGGTTTCATTCTAAAGAACCACCCTTCGCCGTATGGGTCTGAGTTGATGATTTCTGGATCGTCTTCTAATGCTTCATTGATAGCGACAATCTCACCTGATATTGGCGCATACACATCAGAGGCGGCTTTGACAGATTCAACCACTGAGATCTCATCATCAACGGCAATCGTATCGCCCACATCTGGCAATTCGACGAATACCACATCACCTAATAGGTCCTGCGCGTGATCAGTGATGCCAACGGTAATGGTGCCGTCGTCTTCTAGACGTAACCATTCGTGACTGGCGATGTACTTAAGTTCTGCTGGGATATTGCTCATGGTCTCTCTCCTAAATGATAGAGGATGGTTTAAAAAGTTAGAGTGTAAAGCGAATACGAACCAAAACCAAGAGGAAGATAAAATCTACCCATCAGCTTTGATAATTAATCAAATTGTTGTTTACCATTACGTACAAATGGTAGCTTGAGTACGCGAACGTCAACGAACTTGCCCTTACCGCGTAGATCCACTTGTACGGTATCTTCATCAGTGATGCTGGCAGGAACGCGGGCGATAGCGATAGAGTGTTTGAGGCTAGGGGAGAAGGTGCCACTGGTGATAACGCCAGTTTGCTCTCCACTTGTCCCCTGATTAATGGTCACGCTCATGCCTTCACGCAATACGCCGCGGGTGGTAAGTAATAGGCCCACTTGCTTCATCGCCGTATTGTCGTCTTTGGACTGTTTACGCTTGCTGACCATAGCGCTGCGACCAACAAAATCACGCTCGTCTTTGAGCGCTAAGGTCCAGCCCATGTTGCTCTCATACGGGCTGATGGTCTCATCCATATCGTGACCGTAAAGGTTCATGCCCGCTTCCATACGCAAAGTATCACGTGCACCAAGCCCTGCTGGTTTTATGCCGTGCTGCTTTAATAACTCAAAAAATGCAGGCGCGTCATCACCGTGCATGATGACTTCGACGCCATCCTCACCCGTATAACCTGTACGGGCCACGAACCAGTCTGTGCCTTCGATATCAGTAAGATCAGCACCAACAAAGGGCTTAAGTCCCGCTAGTGTCTCACCCCAGCTCGGCTTTGCCTCAGCTAATTTGGCGACGGCATTAGGGCCTTGAACCGCGAGCATTGCAAGCTCGGTGCGCTCGGTAATAGTGATATCAAAGTCTGTAGCGACTGTATTAAATTGTGCGATGTCTTTATCACGAGTGGCAGCATTGGAGACAATACGGTATTCGCTCTCATCTTCGGTCATGAGATAAACGATCAAATCATCAATGATACCGCCGTCTTCATTGAGCATAGGCGAGTACAGAGCTTTACCAACCGTTTTTAGTTTGTCGACATCATTTGCTAGCAGCTTTTGTAGCCAAGCTTTACTATCAACACCCTTAACATCGACGATCACCATATGCGACACATCGAACATACCTGCATCAGTACGCACCGCCTCATGCTCTTCGATTTGTGAGCCGTAATGAATAGGTAACTCCCAACCCGAAAAATCTACCAGTTTGCCATCGCTATCAACGTGCGATTGATATAAGGGAGTGCGCTGCGGCGCTTGAGTATTAAGAGCATTGTGAGTGTCGGTCATAACAAATCCTTGTAAACGCTAGTCGCAGTAACGACTAAAGCGTTAAGCAGTAGTGGGAGGCAAGTTCGCTTGGCGTAAACTTGACTTTAAAGGTAGCACAAAAGGGGTGCACAATAAATAAAGCATAGACCAAACAAGCGCGTAAGCTCGTTTAGCAAAAGCCCTATCTGTCCTGTGACCTGAGATTTTCAATACGTTGTTATAATATTAGCTTTTAATTGAAAGTTAATAGCAACGTATTTTCTCCCCTTCGGTGGGTAAGGGTAATAATGCATCACCTTTACCGCTCTCCAGATTTGTTATGCCTAAGGTATGGGTTAATATGCGTTTAAACGTAACAGCATAAACCTAATAGACATGGGTTATTCAGTCCTTTGTACCTGAGCGATTGGCAGGGTAGATGCGCCTTCGGTGGTCTCATAACATAATCATAAACTCGTATGAGACTCTCTCCTGAATAACGCCTTTATTATGAAAGGTTCACTGACCTTTTACAAGTCATGGCCTGATAAATTTTATAAGAATAGTATTTTGATGTTAAAGGCTAGACCATATCGATTTACCATACCCAAACGTAAAGCCGCTAATGATGCAAAGCTGATTTGTGCTAATCTACAATGAATTCAATTTATAGGTCAATTTTATGCATTGTGATATTTATAAATTCCCCAAGCACAGCGATATGTATGTTTACATTGCCCGTCCTGATTTCCCTGATGATACTGATGAGCTCAAAGACTGGCTTGGCGTGTTGCCTAAAGACTTTCGGGCGACGCTTGGTCAAAGCAAGTTTGTGATGCATCTGGATTTGGATAGCACCTCTAAGCTGGCTCGCGTTGATAAAGATGAGGTACTCGCCAAATTGCAGTCGCAAGGCTATTATGTGCAAATGCCGCCGCAAGACGTGATGCGCCGTCAAGCTGAGATGCGTGCTAAAGAAGCGCAAGACAATAAGTATGACTAATAGCTGAGCGCTCATATGCATTTGGTTATAAAGTCATGATAAACTAACACTCTATTGCACGTATGTTTGAATCTTAAAGATTATATTTTGGTAGTGCTTGACTAACAACGCAGGTATATAAAACACGTATGGATTGGTTAAAAAATATTTTACAGTTTCTGCCTTTAGATACGCTGAGTGATATCCTCGGTGAGATCGTTATTTGGTGGAGTCAGATGGTCAAAGGTGTACCGCCTGCGGATCTGCCGATGTACGCTTATATAGGTGGCACGGTCGTCGTCCTACTATTATGGCTTCTCGTCGCTCGTATGCTACCGCGACCACTGGGCGGTATGACTTGGATGGTACTATTTGCAGTACTGCTTGCGCCAGGAACGGCTTTAGGTGATCCAAGCTTGCTTGCTCCTGCGAGTATCGGCGTCGTCTACGCGCTTATGATGAAAGATACGACAGCGGCAATTAATAGTGCCTTACCGATATTAGTTGTACTGGTAGTCGGTTTATTTATTGGCTTTTTATGGCAGCTTATTCGCGGCGCGTTTGAATCTAGCCTTGCCAAAGCACGCGCAAATTCTGCTGAGGATACTCAGGCGACGATGCAATTAACAACAGGTCATCTGGCAATGAATAACTACGCCGCCAAAGACAGCCTAGACCTTAGCAGCGCCGATAGTACTAATGCTAATAGTGTCAGCCTGCATAAGACTCAAGAAAAAGTACCACTTACGCAGGCACCTATCGTTGAGACTGCACCTAAAAAGGTGAGAAAAGGCTTTTATAGTGAAGAGTCTGCCGCGCAAAGAGTGATAGACAAGGCTAAACGAGTCAAACCTTCTGTTGAATTAGATAATCCTGCCAACAAAAAGCACAATGAGGAATAAAAAGCACAATGAAGGATAGTAAGTATCAAAGTAGCTAGACATCATAGCAAGTAGATAAGGCTTTAAAAGACACTTTTGGGTGTCTTTTTTTATGACTACCGAAGAGTAATAGATACCGAAGACGAACGCATGAGTATTTTGGCATTAACAGCGCCTGTGCTACTCTAAACCATCCCTTTTTATACCTTAATAACAATGATAGAGATCCAATTATGAGTATTGATAATTCTGCCACTAGTGACAACCTTGCCAAAAAAACCTTTACGGGGACCAATAATTATATTGCAACTGATGACTTGCAACTGGCGGTCAATGCGGCAATGACCTTGCAAAAGCCACTTTTGATCAAAGGCGAGCCGGGTACGGGCAAAACTTTACTGGCAGAAGAAGTCGCCCAAAGTCTAGGTATGCCGCTTATCACATGGCATATCAAATCAACGACCAAAGCTGAGCAGGGACTATACGAATATGATGCGGTGTCGCGTTTGCGTGACTCGCAACTCGGCGATGACAAGGTCTATGATATTGGCAACTACATCAAGCCGGGTAAATTGTGGGAGGCGTTCACCAGTGAGGAGCGCTGCGTCTTATTGATCGATGAAGTCGATAAAGCAGACATTGAATTTCCCAATGACTTATTGCATGAATTAGACAAAATGTCTTTTTATGTCTATGAGACAGGCGAGACGGTTACTGCTACCCAGCGCCCTGTGATTATCATCACTTCAAACAATGAAAAAGAGCTACCTGATGCGTTTTTGCGTCGTTGTTTCTTTCATTATATTGACTTCCCTGAAGAGCAAACCATGCGTCAAATCATCGACGTGCATTTTCCTAATATTCAAGAAAAGCTGGTCAATGATGCGCTTGATATCTTCTATAAGCTACGTAATATCCAAGGTCTTAAAAAACCGCCTTCAACATCAGAACTGGTTGATTGGCTCACATTGTTGCTCGCCGATGACATGGCACAAGAAGAGTTAGAAGAGAATTTGCGCGGTGAAAAGTCCATTCCGCCATTATATGGCGCTCTGCTCAAAAACGAAGCCGATGTCAATTTATTACAGCGCTTTGCCAATATGATGCGCCGTTAACACCTGCCAGATAGGTATTTTATGTTTGTAAAATTATTCTATACCCTGCGCACTTATGGCGTACCCGTCAGTACGCGTGAGCTACTCGATCTCAACGCAGCGCTAGATAAAGGCCTGATGATGCAGCACGCATTATCATCACAGGAAGCGGACACAAAGCTGCCTGCCTTTGCCAGTCGTGAGGATATGTATCGACTTATCAGACTGTGTATGGTCAAAGACGAGCGTCACTTTGACAAGTTTGATCGGGCGATGAGCGACTATTTTGAAGGCGTCGATAGCTTAGATATTGATGAGTTGATGGGCAAGCTTACGGATGTGCCACAGGAGTGGTTAGATCTAAAACTTGATCCCAAAAACCTCACCGAAGAGCAGCGGCGTCTACTCAAAAAATACGGCTCACTTGAGGAGCTCATGAAGGCGCTTGAGGAGCGTCTCAAAGAGCAAAAAGAGCGTCATCAAGGCGGCAGCAAGTGGGTCGGTACGGGCGGCACATCACCTTTTGGTGCTTATGGCGATCATCCAGAGGGCGTGCGCGTGGGCGGGGAGTCGCGTAAGCGCAGCGCCGCTAAAGTATGGGAGCAGCGTAAATATCGCAATCTTGATGATGACAATCTGCTCGGCACGCGCCAAATTCAGATGGCACTACGTAATCTACGCCAGTTTGCCCGCACCGGTAGTGACGATGAGCTAGATATCCATGAGACTATCAAACGCACTGCCAAAAAAGGCGTACTCGATATCCATATGCAGCCTGAGCGGCGCAACCGCGTCAAAGTGCTCATGCTATTTGATATTGGCGGTAGTATGGACATTCATGTTGATGCTTTAGAGAAGTTATTTTCTGCGGCAAAAAACGAGTTTAAGACGTTAGAGTTTTTTTATTTTCATAACTGCCTATACGATTATGTCTGGCAAGATAACAATCGCCGCCATAGCGCGCGTATGCCGACCTATGAGCTACTCAATAAATATGGGCGCGAGTATCGGGTTATCTTCGTTGGAGATGCGTCAATGTCGCCATACGAGCTGATGACCGTTGGCGGTAGTGTTGAGTATATGAATAACGAAGCAGGGGTAGTGTGGCTCAAGCGGGTGCTCGATCACTTTGATAAAGTCGCTTGGCTTAATCCTGAGAACCCCGCCTACTGGCACTATACACAAACCATTAATGAGATAAAAAAAGTGTTCGATAATAAGATGTATCCCATGACTTTGCACGGCGTTGAGGACATGACGTCTTATTTGGCGCGTTGATTTTTTATCCTTGTGCTATCGTAGCGCTTTAAACCCAAAGGTTTGAGGCGCTATTTATTTATGACCACTCCAACCATGACACCCATCTCTTTTTTGTCGTGTTTATCAATACTTGGCGCGTAGAGCGCAGAGGCAATACCGCCATCCAAAAATAGCGCATTTGGGCAGTTTAAATTGTCCTTGAATAAAGAAGCGAAAGCGTAAAAGTTCACCAGCTCATTACTATTAACGAACTGTACGCTACCATCCTCACAAACACCGACACCGTTACGAAATTTTAGTGAAGTGCTATCGGCGTTAAACTCTGGGTGAATGTCGCCGTTTATGACTAGCATCGGTCCTGATTGGGTGGCGTAACTGGGTCTTGCTTCACCATTTTTAATTAACGTATCCAAAACATTACTTTCAGTAATTTGTACTAAGCCTGCTTTATTCCACCACAATACGCCATTAGGCAATAAATGAAAATTGCCACCACCTTCGTTTAAGTTAAGCGCGCGAATCTCTTGACCATCTATCACCGTATAACCAATAGGGGCATATGCTTGATTATACATACCTGCGTTCATCGCAAAGGCTAGGGTTTGCTCATCTGGTAGGCGAGCTAAAAGCGTATCAAAGGTCAAAAGCGTCTGCTCTTTATCATCTTGCCAAAACAGTTTGAGCTGATAGTCATCGCCAGCAAGCGCTTCTTGACTAATCTGACACGCACTATAGCTAAAAGGGCTATCCTGACTCGAGCATGACCAGTCTTTATTCGATATGTCTGTGATATTTGAATCAACAGGCTGGCAAGCGCTCAACGTTAATGCCAAAAAGACAGTAACGCTTGCCATGATAGTAGTAGGGTACATACTTACTTTAGGTTCTCATTGATATCTTCTGTAACGTCTTCAATAGATTCTATACCGTAGCTGCGAGTTTTTTTACCTTTGTCTCGCGAGTCTTTGTTATAAGCAATGAGCGCATCATTATCAGGCAAAAAGGTATGAGCATCCGCCATTACCCACATCTGGTTAAAGACATCTGCGCGCGCACTGTGATCGAGCAAAGCGCCTTCGTCTGTAAAGTAATAAAACTTAGATAGTAGCTTGATCTGACTGTCATCTAAGCGCCGTGCGATATGATAGGGCTTTAATTGACTAGGATGCTCAAGTCCAACTGCACCGACGATACTGGCGAGAGATTTGAGGGTGTTTTTGTGAAAGCTAGCTACGCGCTCAGCTTTGCTTGGCACATCAAGCGCCTTTTGGCGATACGGGTCTTGAGTCGCAACGCCTGTCGGGCAAGTGTTGGTATGGCATGAGCGCGATTGAATACAGCCCACTGCAAACATAAAGCCGCGCGCTGAGTTACACCAATCTGCACCCAGAGCCAAAAAGCGGGCAATATCAAAGCCTGAGACGATCTTGCCACTAACACCAAGCTTAATCTTGTCACGAATACCAGCACCAACTAGAGTGTTATGCACGAGTAAAAACCCATCAATCAGCGGCATACCGACATTATCCATAAACTCGACAGGGGCGGCTCCCGTACCACCCTCAGCGCCATCAATAACGATGAAATCAGGATAGTTGTCAGTCTCCATCATTGCTTTGACAATCGCCATAAACTGCCAAGGTTGCCCGACGCATAGCTTAAAGCCGACAGGCTTACCCCCTGATAATTCGCGTAATTGCTGCCAAAATGCGACAAGTTCGAGTGGCGTGCTAAATGCGCTATGCGAGGAGGGCGATACGCAATCCTGACCCATAGGCACTTGGCGCGTATCTGCAATCTCTTGAGTGATTTTTTCACTAGGAAGAACGCCGCCCTTACCTGGTTTGGCGCCTTGTGAAAGTTTAATCTCAATCATTTTAACTTGCGGCTCGATGGCTTTCTCGGCAAAAGATAAGGGATCAAAGCTACCATCGTCATGACGGCAACCAAAATAACCCGTACCCAGCTCCCAAATCAGATCGCCGCCGAACTTGCGGTGATACGGACTGATCGCACCCTCGCCAGTATCGTGAGTAAAGCCGCCCATCTTGGCGCCTTGATTGAGTGCCATAATAGCATTAGCGGAGAGACTACCAAAGCTCATCGCTGAAATATTAAACACCGACATGTCATGCGGCTGCTGACAATGCTCGTTACCAACCGTAATGCGAAAGTCTTGTTTTTCTAATGGGTGACTAACTGCCGATTGCAAAAACCACTCTTTACCATGATGATATAAATCATCTAGTGTCCCAAAAGCATTGGTATCGCTGACATTTTTGGCACGTTGATACACAAGCGCACGCTGCTGACGTGAAAACGGGACTTGTTCTTTATCATCTTCCAACAAATACTGGCGAATCTCAGGACGAAAGTCCTCAAGCACGTAGCGGATGTGACCGGCGATAGGGTAGTTGTTTAATATAGAATGCTTGGATTGAATGAGATCATAAACCCCGATGGCGACTAATGCCCCACCGATGAGAATGAGCCACCAGTTGGTCAACAGTAAGCCTGCCAAAAAGAGTAAAGCGGCTGCAGCCAAGGTGCTATAGCGTAGCAAAAGACCAATGAGGTAGGAGTCTGATTTAGGTTCAGCGTTTAGGTTGGTACGAGATTGGGGCATGACAAGCTCAGCTATTAGAAACAAAAAAAGGCGATAAGCGGTTGCATAAACAACACGCCTTATTATAACTCGATAATATAGTGACTAAATGATAGTTGAGTAACGATAAGCTAATGTTTGGTTGTTTATTAAATATTCAAGCGCGCTCAATCCGCTCAGCCAACGCCTGCAACTTCGGCACAATCTGTGCCGCATACTCATCCGCATCCCAATTCGCCCTTGGCACGCTAGCATTGAGAGAATAGCCATAATGACTTGTAGTGGTATCGAATACGCCAACGGCTAC
>NZ_JBQQFC010000007.1:0-31217 GCF_052258445.1 Psychrobacter sp. T6-1 | reverse complement strand
AAGCCTGCTAATAAGCAGGCTTTGGTATTTGGTCTAAGAGTTACTATCGAAAAATGGTGGGGCTGGAGAGACTCGAAACCTCTATGATTGTTGATTTCAGGGTTTTGGGGTTGCTAAGTACATGATATTGTTAGAATGTAGTGTCGAATTAAGCAGGTAGGGCTATCCCATAGTAATCCCACGTAAGATATAAGCAGATCGTAAGCGTGGCCAGTGCACCGTCTTATTTTGATGTTTTTAAATTTTTGGGGGTGGTGTGCAAACTAGGTAATATAGGTAATCATATTGATTTTATTAGGTTTTTTATGTAATTTAGAGGTAATTATTAAGTAATCCAATACCCAGCTAAAAGGTATTAATCAAGAAACTATAAAATATATATAAATCATATACTTATACTATATATGTAATAATAATTACTTTTAATTACTATATTAAGGTATTTATAAATAATAATAATATCAAATACTTATAGCTGTTTTATTAAACTATTACTATGATTACCTCATATTGCTACCCCCTGTAGTATTTTATTACTTAGACCTTTAGATGAGGTATAAAAAAAGCCCTATATTTAGGGCTTTTTGCTGATTGTGTTACTGGCTGTTGTCTAGTGCATTGGCTAAGTTGCGGATGATATGGCGCGTGTCACTGGGAATGAACTTTGCATAGTGTTTATGGATCATGTCTGTATTTACGTGGCCCAGTTGGTTGGCTAACCATTCGGCGCTGATTATGCCCGTTGATAGCACTTGGCTTGCATAAGTATGACGACCATTGTTTAAAGCGCGATAGGGTATGTCGCATTTATCCAGGTGCCGCTTCCATCGTTTTTCAAGTTGAGGGTATGTGTAATGGCTGCCGGTGCGCGGGTTGTACCAAAGCCACGTTAGATGCTGCTCTTCATAGGTGTGATTGTCTCGCTCAAGTACTTTGACTGCTTGAGGGGTTTGACCGGCTAACAATTTGCGTTGATTGTCTAAGGCATTCGCTACGATCGGTAGTAGTTCGATTTGCCGTTTGCGTCGGCGGTTTTTAGTCGCCTTATGAATGCCTTTCACAAAGCCACGTCTGATATATGCTGTTGCCTGATCAAAATCAACATCTTCTACGGCCAGTGGCATTAGCTCATGACTGGATAGACCTGACCATAACATGACTGTCCATAAGTTCCGAAAGGTTGTGTCCGTTTCGGTATTGATGATTAATGCGATCTCTTCACGAGTGAATGGCTCAATATCTTTGGGATCTTTTGCGTTAAGCTTTATGTACTGACTTGGATCATTAGGGTTTTTTTGATGACGTGCCCAGTAACTCCATATTGATCGCCATAAACCTAGTATATCTACAATTGTTTTTGGTGATAGATTGACTCTAAGCACTTTATATACCCAATATTCGACATCTTCAGCACTAATTTTGCTTATTTGTTTATCTTGCCAATATGGCGTGATGTGGTTGGCCACTTTGCTAGTGTAGGTCGTCCAAGTCGTTGGGGAGACTGTACTTCGCTCGGCATTCTCCCAAACTGGGATGTAATAGCCAAAATATGATGCTTGTCGCTTTGGTGATGATGGGAATACGGCATCACGGTTAAATATGCCCATCTGTATCTGTTGCTCGACCATATCCGCTATTTTTTGGGCGTTAGCCTTGTTTGCTGCGGTTGGTGGCGTGTTCAGTAAGGTTTCGCTGTCTTTTTCACCGTTTATGTACCAAATAATGCGAATACTGGTTTTGAGTGGTTCAATACTGGCCACTTTGGATGCTCCTATGCGTAAAAACGTGTGTAGATAGGTCTTAAAATGCTGATATAACTAGCTTTTACACGTATTTGACGCTATAATAAAGGTCTGGTTTGGTAACTATTGAGCCACTTAAAAGTTCTTGGTTTGGGGCTTTTGGCTCAAATGATTTGACGAAACAGCCCTCACAATTGTGAGGGCTGTTTTTTTTGTCCATAGTATAGTCATTTGATAAACCTGTCATCAATGATGATTGAGAACGGGTTGTCTAGATCCAGCTTCATTGTTTTTGCCTTCTTATGCGCCAGTCTGGTCAGTTCGTCTATGCCGTAGGGCTTGTTGTTATGTAAGATAACGCTACCTTCTGGCATTTTATTTACTGGGGATTTTCTCCCCATACAATCACGGTTCAGATGCTCATTGACCATACTTTCATCAGTTGCTATGCAAACGCTGTCACGGCAACGATATAAACTTAATGGTAATGGCATGACTACCTCCGTCCCTCTATATTGTTTTGACAATCGATACAGCGGGTGACACCGCCTAAGCGCTGCCGGCGCTCAGGAATATCTTCGCCACAATCGATACACTCTGCCAGTGATGGCTGATCAAAACGTGCAGCCTTGGCTAAATTACGTTCTAACTCTTCTTGCGCTTGGTCGTTGGCGCGGTCAATAATGTCGCTCATTCAGTTTATTCCTATTTTGATTTCAGTTAATTTTTCGTATTTACGTTCTTGGTAGACTTCGACCTTGCAGCGCATTTCGATCTTGTCTTTGTTGATGCTGTAATGCTTGCCTTGATAGAGGTCGCGCTGCTTGTGCGTTGGGTGCATCGAGCAGTCAATCATCTGACCGCTCACTGTGTCGAAGGTTAGCCAATGTAAAGGGCTTTCACGGTTGTAAGGGAATAGGGCACGGACTAGGTTCATCGACCTGCCTCCGTTTTAAGTGCCATATCAATAACTATATTTTTTGCATTACCCATTAGCTCAAGGAATACATCTTCTTGCTCGTCATCAAGATAGCCAGCGTTGTCGATGACTTCTTTCATGGACAGAGATAATTCGTGCTCACGTTGGACTGGTGGAATGGTTCGGATAAAGGTTAAAGCCAATAGTTCAAAAGTGGCGTTGTGCTGTAGCTTTGATGCTTCTTGCTGCTGCTGATGTTCTATCGCCATTTGCATTAATTTGTTTAAGTCCATTTATTTGGTTTCCTTATGCGTAAAGTGGCCAACTGGAGCAGGGCACTCTTCATTGATAATTTCTAGTTCATAACAGTGACCGCATAAATCCGCATGAGGTGCTTCGCTTTGACCAAGCCAAAGCTCGCAGCCACATTCATCGCAATCACCGTCACTACCTTTAAAATCGTATGTCATGTTCTTAATCCTTTTCTCATGTAATAGTGATGCCCGTCTTCTCTTAGAGTTTCTATTTCAATCAGACCTTCTTCGTAAAGCCGTTTCGCATAAAGTCTTACGGCTGTTAGGTTTAGCCAAGTCTTAGCAACGATTTGTTCAGGGCATAAAGGTTCGTTACTAGCATTGACGACACGCATGACACAAAAAAGCTCGTTGATGGCGTTGCTCATATCACTTCCTTTTTGGTCTGATATTAAAGACTGGCTTTCTCTTGGGATAAGGGGATTAGGTCCACAGGTACAGCAAACTCCCATTTATTGCCGTCTTTACAGACAAATATGCCGTTTTCATCTTCTTTAATAATGAGCGTCACTCCTGCAGGACTGTTTACATAGGTGCACCAGTTAAGAGCAGCTTCATCACTCTCATCTGATATGACACAATGCACTCCGCCACCTTCATATTTCTTAAGCATTGCTCTAGTCAGATCACTGCCTTTAATCTCGTTTTTTGAAGTTTGTAATGTCATGATGTTTATTCCTTTTTGATTAAGTGAGACTTAGGTTTTTAGGCATTTCAAACACCCAGCAACGAATGCTACGGCCTGTTATTTGAGACGCTACCGTCTTGTTTGCTGCCACAAACTTGAACTGTCTAGACTGGCGTAGCGCGTGGTGCATGTCGGATTGTGGCGGTAGGTCATAGCGGTACTCATTCGCGAGCTGATAGATCTCTGGCATACTGATCGCTAATAGATCTGGGTTTTTGCTGTGGTTGATATGCAAGCGGCGAATATGATGACCAGCACCTTCGATTGCGTTGGGCGCTGCATTCAATCGTTCGAGTACATCAAAGAACTGGATATTGAGCGGATGCTCGGTATCAAGCGTCTGATCGCGTTCGGTTGCCATGTTAAATACTTCCTGCTTAACGGCTCCGTCCAAGCGCTGTAAGTCTGGCAATACTAGTTTCATCGCATCAAACATGGCGAGTATCTGCGCGTGGCAATGAGCAACACGGAAAGCTTTGATACCACTGTCTTTTAACCAGTTTTCGTGCGCTATTTTGGTATCAAAAAACACCTGCAGTATCTTGTCTTCCATCTTGAGGATATCGACTAAGAAATGACTGACATCTTCGGTCTGCAGTGCCTCAATACGTCTGGCTGCTGCTTCAGAATCTCGGGTCTGGTTGTCCAATGCAAAGAATAGGTGGCAGATACGGCTTAGTACTGCCTTGGAGGCCACCACGGGCAAATTCTGACTGATGACGATAGTGCCGCGAAACGGTGGCTCGTAGACTTCGTTGCCGGCTGACTTGACACCGCGTGTACCAATCGTGCCGCCGTCGTATAGGTTTTTTAATTCGTCCCAGTTGAATTGAGAGTTGCGGCCTGTCCCTGCGCCGTCACGATCAGACTCAATAAAAACGCTAGGCATGTTTGAGGTTTGTGATAGTGAGCGTAGACGACCTGCCTTGGTGGTTTTGTTGGGATCAATACCCTCGTAGCTGTCACGACCTATCAAGCGCCAAAAAAAGCTAAGTAGGGTTGATTTACCCGTACCAGGCTCACCAACGATTTCTAGAAAAGGAAAGGACTTTTGACGGTCGCGTACTTGCTGGGCAAACAAGCTGCCCATGAAGCCGACCAGACTAATAACGCCTTGCACACCCCAGCCAGATATGATGTCTGCTAACCAGTTGGCTGGATCTTTGGGACGGTCACCGATTCTGATATTTGGACTGGCCGCGAGTGTCTTTAGGCTCTTATTATTTGGCAGGTCAAAATAATCATCAGCATTGAGCGGGTAGCTCTGACCGTGACGAATCGCGATATCGTTAAAAATGTAGGTCTGATGGTCTTTGCTATAACCAATAAAGTCGATGGTTTCTACCGTCTTGATGCCGTTAATCATGCGTCCTAGCATAATGTCGAGCTGCTTTGAATTGCCTTGATAGATGACGCCAGGTGCGACTGATAATAGGCGCTTTTTGAATTCACCCGCTGCAGAGAGTTGGCTACCGGTAAAGGTATTTTTGGTGTCCGCTTGTGGTGTGCGAATACGAAAAAAGTACCATGACTCATCGGTGACAAGGTTTTGCTGATAGTAGAGCGCTTGCGGTTGGCAGTTCATAATCTGAGTGACGGTCATGCAGGACTGCATCAAGTCGTCATGCCATAGCTGTAGCGCTTCTTTGAGCTCTTCTTCAGTATTGAATAGATCTTCTGTCGGTTCGCTTTCTGCATCCATTTGCTTGGCTTTATCAAAACTCTCGCTGTCTACTTTTACCCAGTAGGTGCAACTGTTGAAAAACATATAAAAGCTAGTGGTGCCATACTGGTTGTACGTCAGTAGCGCCTTGTCCTTTGCTGTCTCAGCAATAAGCAGCTCACCATAAAAGCGGTAGCGTTCAAGGTCTGACTTGGTAAGTTTTCCCGCTTTGTGTAGGTCGTTCCAGTCATCACCGTTACTGTATTCGCTCGACTGAGCGGCGGTGACATCCCAACCGTTTTGACGTGCGGTAGCTACCAACTTGTCAGTGGCTTTGCGTCCGGCATTATCAGGATCTAATGCGATTACTAGCTTGGGTAGGGGCTTGCCAAGCTCAATCATTCGCGCTTTGATCTGCGCCAATGTATGCGCTGGGAAGTTACCAGCAGTAATATTGCTAACAGCGTGTAGACCGTTCTCAGTCAGTGCCATGGCATCAAAGATGCCTTCGACTATCCACAGCTCTTTCACATATGACCAGACGCCATGTTGTAGGTGCAGCTTTGGCGGTAGCCAAGCATGACCTTTAAATTTAAAGCCTGTTTGTACACGGGCCTTTTTTATATTCGCGGCGGGTTCTATCAGCCGTTCCCAATACCCTAGAGTTTGCCCTTCGCTTGTGATGTTGAACCGAACACTAGGACAAGTAAAATCAGAATAGAAGTCTTTGAATACTTCTTGGGTATAGCTGCCTTGCCATTTGACAATATCAAAGCCACGTCCAGACTGAAGATACGCATCAGCCGTGGCATTTGGATTACTGGGTGTTGGTGGGTTTTTCTTCGTCCAATTAGCGAATATATCAGGATAGATATCACGAGTAGATGCTTGATAATTGCACTTATTAGCGCGACCACACTGGATCGTCCACGGCGCATCCGCACCGGTGAATAACTCTTTTTTATTACATGATGGGCAGCGGCCATAACGCAAAAACTGACGGTCGCTGGAGAATTTGAGACCATAATCTTGTACGAGGCGAGTGATTAGCTCGCTACGGGTATCATCTTGCATGAGTTGCATAATATTGCTCGTCTGGTTTGGAAAACTGGTTTGGTTAGGCGGTTACTGGGCTGTCTGGCTCTGCAATTGGTAGCACCACTGAACGTATGAACTCTTGCTGTGTTACAAAGATATGACCGCATTTTTCGTTCTTACAGCAATGCATGATGTCGCGTAAGTATTCGGTAATGACGTAGGTACGTTGCACACGAGTAGTTGAGTTGCAGGTGGGACAGCGCATATAAGACCTCTTTTAGTGTTTGACGATGAGTTGTAACTCTTTATCTGTTTTAGCGAGTGCTTGCCTCAATGCCCAAGCAACAAACTCATCGACGCTTACGCCATGCTCGGCGGCCTTACGTTCAAGTAAGCGCCGCTCTGCAAGGGTTGGATGAATATAGACATCGTTAGGCATGGCTGGTGACTCCTGAGGTACTGAGGGGTGACTGTGTCATCGACCAAAAGTGACCTAATGGCATCTCGACTGTGTTTTGTGATGGCAGTATCATAGCGATAGGTTGTTCACGAAATACCAGATCATGGATCTTGCTCATGGCTAGCTGTCTGACCAGTGTGGCCATCTCGATACCTGAGCGCTCGGAATGGGCCAGTAATATCTGATAGTCGTAGTGATCGACACTGATTTTGATCGGGTTATCGCGTAGTTTTTTGGTGTTTGGGTTCATGGTTTGGTTTCCTTCTGGGTTTGGTTTTAGTGTTGCTTGGACCGTTCTAGCTGTAGACCAGCTTGATAGCGTCGGTATGCAATATAGCTCATGGAACGAACCTCGTTACCAGCTGCGTGTACAAGCTCTTCATGTTCGCTTGGCGTTAGCCGTAGCTGTACGGGTTTCCGCTTACCATCTTTCAAATGGGGAAGCTCTCCCTTAGGCGTTGCCTGTAATGCTGTTTCAGTCATTTGGTGGTATCCTATAGCTAATTGAAAGTGTGTTAGTGTGGTACGGTTTTAATAATACAGTCAAATGAACGTATTTGCAATCATATTATGCATTCAAATGAAAATATAAGGGGATAGGCTGTGGAGTCAATTGAAGTAGGCAAACGATTAGAAGCAGAGCGTCAGCGCTTGGGCCTTATGGCAGTAGAGGTCTATGATGAGCCAACTATTAGAATTGCTCAAACAACATATAAAAACTATGAGACAGGCAAGCGTGATATGCCTTCATCATTGCTAATTAAGCTATGGAATATTGGGTTTGATGTAATGTATGTCTTGACTGGTCAGCGTTTAGAGGATATCGCGCTTGATGTGAAATCTCATAATGACATGCCGTTGTATCATCAGAGATTGATTAATCTACCCGATATACTAGATCTAGAAAGCCCTTCAGATAGGCTATTGGGTGCGATGTATCATGCAGAAGAGGCGTTGGTACAAGCTGGGGCAAGTGCCAATGAAGACTATGATTATAAGACGCTTGCGACATTAGGACTGGGGTTGATTGATACAGTCAAATGAGGCAATTGAGTAAATGCTGGGCACAAAAAAACCAGTCACTCGGACTGGTTCCTTATACTATTGAGCTATTAAAACGCATTGTCTGACATATCTTTTTGACTGTGTACCAAATCCAGTAGGTCGCTGCTGGTCATGCTGATACGGGCATTTGGGTCTGCTACGTGCAGTGTCTCTGCCATGTCAATGATGATGGTTCGCAAAGATTGAATGGTATCTTGCTGCTCTATATGGCTTTCCTCAAGGTACATAGCTCTTTCTATCCACCGCCGACTGGCATCGCATTTGTCTATCTCGTCTGCTGTGTGGTTAAAAGTAACTTGGGATAGTTCGAGCGCAATCTCGTCTGTCTTAGATTTTTCTATTGGAATTGCCTTGTTAAAATGACCATACTCTAAACGTATTGCATCAATTCTTTTACCATCCAACTCAGAATTAAAAGCGATTTTCGAAGGTTGTAGCAGCTTTGGTTCTTCTAAATCGTAGAGTGCATCAACAATTTCCATATGCGTAATAAGTTTGCCACAGTGTGACTGTATGAGCTGCTGTACCTGATAGATATCAAGTGTCATCATTGTTGGATGAGTAGGCGTATGGTCAGCTTTGATACTATGCTGACGTTCGCTGACAAATAGCGCATTAAATAAATTGCGTATGATGCTCTCGTGATTTTCACTAGTATCGCCTTTCATTATGTAGTCACCGCGATTGTCAGCTTTGGTGAGTGTTTTAGCTTTAGCGGTAGTTTCTTGTGCTGTGTTATACTGTGACATACTAATTAACTCCATGAGTTATTTGGTTAAAGGAATTAACTTTAGTTAGGTTGATTTCATTGTTGTTAAAGGCAGACCGGTTACTTTGGCGAGTGCGGTTTGCCTTTTTTATGCGCTCAAATAATTGCAAATGACGATATAGTAATTGTTGACTACTGATGTAAGTGTTGATCTGCTGAGTGGTGTTAGGTCTATTCATCATTTGGTGGTATCCTATAGCTAATTGAAAGTGTGTTAATGTGGTACGGTTTTAATAATACAGTCAAATGAACGTATTTACAATATATTTAATTTCAAATGAACTTATAGGTCAAGCATGATGAATATTGGTTTGAAAAAATTCTCCTTCATAGGTCTACTAACATTTGTCACTATTGGGTGCAGTGAACCTAAGCCGCAGGTTATAGATGTCGACGAAGCAGCTGCTAATACAGGTCTGGCATTGGATGAGTATCAGGCGCATGAGAATGGCGCAATTGAGGTTAAAGCGCCTGAAGATAACTCAACGGCAGAGAACCAGGTTTTATGGTATCAAGATGACTTAAGTGAGCCTGTTGAAAATGTGGGCATGCTTGATGGTAAAGCTATTTTGGCTAGTGCAGGATTGGAACCAGCTGAAGTAGAAGACTCTGTTGATACTGAAGGTGAGCCTAAGAAACTTTACATCATGAATGACGAAAG
Organism: Psychrobacter sp. T6-1; assembly: GCF_052258445.1. Taxonomy (NCBI): domain Bacteria; kingdom Pseudomonadati; phylum Pseudomonadota; class Gammaproteobacteria; order Moraxellales; family Moraxellaceae; genus Psychrobacter; species Psychrobacter sp. T6-1. Next base: position 21,898 of record NZ_JBQQFC010000007.1, on the reverse strand, counting down.
CCCTTTATCAGCTTGGTTTTCTCATAGTCCAAACAATATCTCGTTAAACTGGTACATGTATTCAGATGAACCTAAAACTACTGAATACAGTCAACAAAGTTTAAACGATGCTTATAAACTGGCTAGGGCCATGGCAGGTCGTGAGGGTGCGGATGCCGTTATGTACTTGTCGAATGGTGGCAAATACCGTAGTAAACCAGTGGGAGGGTATCCAGCTACCGGCCAATGCAATAATGGAATTTGCTTCATTCATATAGACTTGAAAGGTTAGAAATATTATGGAACAGCAAAACGAAACATGGATGACGCTTTGGCTTGATCATTTTTTTCAGAACGCCACACCAGTCAAAGATTTGCCCTTTGGTTGGTGTGTCTATCGTGAAGGGTTAGATTGGGACTGATAACAGGGTTCTTGTTCTAGGCTGTGGATTGTCTTCTTAATTTTTGGTAGTAACTAATGTGCAATTTTGAGCAGTTTCATACTCTGCATAACTCCATTCATCGTGCCCCTAGCGTCATCATCACTATCAAAAGAATATATTTTAGAACTTTTCACGCTTAGAAAATGAACTTCTATATGACTGCCTATTCTAGATATACAACTAACATCAGTTAAGTTGATTATATCGTCTTGTATTTTTGCAAAAGCTAGCATAATTTATCTTCCTGTTGTTTGGTAGTACATTATATTATGACATCACATGTATTAAGACAACCCAGCCTCACACTTAATACCAGTACTATAACCACTACCAGATAGGTCATGTGTCACTTCTACGACCGTCCATTGATGCTCATCGATATATGGTCTAAAGCCTCGCACAGTCGCAGGGCTATCAGCAATAATATCAGGACGTGCTACTGCTAACGTCAAATCAAAGCTCGCCACTTGGCGGGCTTTTTTGTTGGCGCTAGCTTTTGCCTTGGATACTGCCTCTGATTTACTCTTAGCGGGTTTAGTCAGTACATGAGACTTGTCATTGGGTAGGGCATCCATTGGTTTGGACTTACCGTCTTTGACGCTGATATGCTTAGTCTTACCAGTTTTATCATCATGATAGCTCGATGTCGTCTCGTCATAGTCGCTTGTACGATCGGCGCGACTATAACGATGACTGTCCCCAGACTGACGAGTGATAGTGACTGTTCCCAATGCCGCCCCTGAAGGTGATCTTGCATTGGCAATCGGTTTGATAATCAGCCGTCCAGCCTTAATCGTACACATCAAATCATGGTCATCACAAAGCCTGGTCAATAGATTGATATCACTCTCACGGTGCTGATCGATATGATCGATCATTATTGCTGACACTGTATTATCAATGGTTAATATCAAGTCATGACGTTTGGCCACACTCGACGCTATTTCACCAAGCTTGTGCTGATGGTAGCTGTCACTGCGCTTTACCTTCAATGATGACTTGAAATCGGCTGACTTGGCGCGTATCTGCAACTGGTCAGGTGTCCCGCTGTGCTCGGCTTGGTCAATGGTAAATGTACCTTTGTCTATCATATCACCAGTATCAGGCATCGCGAGCCATAGCCTTATCTCATTACCATTAGTAGGTAAGGGTAGAGCCGCGTCATGATCAGATAGTGTCAGTGACAGCTCATCCGCTTCAGTACCACGCTTGTCTGTCATCGATAGACTAATCAGACGCTTCTCAACTTGCGCGGTGCGATCAATACCTTCGATTGTGAGTTTGAATAGTGTTGTCATACGTTTGCTCGATCCTGATCTAAGATGGCTACTTGTTCACGCTCGCTATCATCTGCCAGTTTTAGCGATAGGCTAAAGCTAATTTTTCGAGCAGTGCCATCTGACAACAAGTGTGATTGAGTCTCGCTGATGTCAGTTATATAGCACATGCCGTAATAGTAACCATTGCCATTCATGAGCGCGTAAGTCTTACCGGTTGCAGCCATGTCTCGCAACTCATCTAATGAGACGATGCCACTAGTTATTTCTGGATAGAGCGTGCCAGACAGTGATACGTCATCATTATCTTGACCAATATATTGCATATGCGGTCTGGTACCGACAGCGTTGCCGGTACCAAAACGATAACCAGATTTGCGCGATAGCTCATCAAATGCGGCGCTGGTGGTCTCAAATACGAACAATCCTAAACTGGCTAACATAAATTAATCCTTATATGCCCTTAATCAATATCAGATAAGCGACTACGCTGACGCGCCATTTGATTGCGTTGCTCACCAGCCAATACGCGCTGAACTTCACGAGCTACGGATTGCGGATCGGTTGCGCCATTGATGTTGATGGTTATATTGCCACTGCTCATGCCGCCCATCATCGCCATACTAGACTGACCACGAGGCGGCAATATAGATTTTCGGCTATCGATACTGATAGGGGCATAATCATTGATTTGACCAGCGATAGATTTGGTGGCACTGACGGGGATGCCAGCATTGGATAATATGCCACGTCCCAAGCCTTGCATCATATAACCGCCATAGCTGTCAAATACTCGGCTAGGGCTGTGAATGTCCATTCCTTTTGAACCCGTAAATGCACCCTTGATACGTCCAACGATATTGCTGATTGAATTGATAACCGCTTGCGCCCTGCCCAAGATGCCGTTTTTCAGTCCTTCGAGCATATTGGCGCCGTACTGCCTGAAGGTCGCACTCAGTCCAGCCAAGTAACCCCAAACGGTAGAAAACGCTGCCGTAAAGGCACTGACGGGACTAAAGTTAGATATGAAGGATCTAAGCGCCTGAATACCTGTATTAAATATGGCTTTGATACGTTCCCACAGCGCCGCAAACATCGGCCCTAGAGTGTCCCAGTTCTTATAAATGGTAAAAGCCAGTACTGCTAATGCTAGGCAAAGTGCCAAAATAGGGTTGGCCATTAGTGTGAGCGTCAATGCTCTGACAGCACCACCAATCATACCGAATGCCTTGGCCAATAACCCCAACGGTGTCAGTGTCGTTGGTAGTCCCATCGTGATCAGTGATGCACGTAGTAGTGCCATAGGGCCCAAGATGGTTAGCATGATCGCGCCCAGACCACCAATGACGACTGCACCAATGGCTAAAGTTGCGAACAATGTCCCTAGTACTGACATCAGCTGTGGATGAGCATTGGCAAAGGCAGTCATTCGTCCGACCATTTCCGTAATTGACTGGATAAACTCTCGTAGCGCACCGCCATTGGCATCAAAAATAGCAGTACGAAAGGCATCAATACCACTGGTCATCTCTTTCCAGTCACCAACGGTATTATCACTCATCGTACCGGATAAGTTTGCCAGCTCTCCTTGTGACCCTTGCAAGTCTGCAATAAGATTTTGTAGTTCACCACTACCGGCGCGTGAAACCAATTCATTCATTGCATTACTGGCTTCTACACCTGCAATGTCTGCCAAAATTTCTGTGCGCTGAAGGTTACCCATATTTTTTGTTTTTTCGTACAACTCAGTCAGTAGATCGGGCATTTTACGCATATTGCCTTCAGCATCTGCTACTTGAATCCCTAAATCACTTAGGGCATCACCAGCAGCTTTAGGCGGTGATGCTAAACGCAACATAATTGAACGTAATGCTGTACCACCCATTGAGCCTTGCATACCAGCATCGCCAAGTTTACCTGCCATTGCTGCAACTTCTTCTAAGCTAACGCCTAGTCCAGCTGCACCAGGTGCGGCATATTTCATGGTTTCGCCCAGCATTTCGACGTTTAGGTTTGCACGGGTAAATGCAGCAGACAATACATCACCAACTTGTCCCATTTGTGAGGCATCAAGCTTCATGCCTGATAGAATATTTGAAGCAATATCAGCGGTGCGATCCAATTCAATACCACCTGCCATTGCCAAATCAAGCATTCCCGGCATCGCGGCTTTGATAGACTGAGGGGTAAAACCCGCCATTGCTAAGAACGACTGACCAGCTGCTGCATCTGCTGACGTAAACTGGGTTGTTGCACCCAACTGCTTGGCTTGCTGTTCTAATGCTTTGTACTGAGGGCTGTTTTTGTCCAGTCGTGTTAACGCTTGAACCTTACTCATATTCTGTTCGAGATCTAACCCTGGTTGAATGAATTGTGCACCGGCATAGGTTGCAGCTGCACCACCTACGGCCATTCCCACAGCCTTGTTACGCATATCACCCATTTGCTGTGATTGCCGTTCAAGCTGTCGAACTTGTTGCATCCGTCGGCGCTGTTCTGCCAGCTGCTGATTGGTGCGTTCAATGTTGCGAGCAAGGTCACGCTCATGGTCGGATAGTCGACGAGTATCTATTCCTGCATCTGATAGACGACCACGTAGCTGTTGTAAATGCTGCCGTTGACTATCAAGGCGAGTATTGAGGCGTTGAGACTCACGACCAGCCGCCTCGAACTGACGTACCAATGAGGCACTAGGATTGACCGTATCCCGCATTTGCTGCTCTAATTGCTGTAATCGGGCACGGCTACGAACAGCGGCCTCTGATGTATCAGCTAGCGCTTGTTTTTGTTGTCTGAAGCTATTGATCAAGCCTTGCTGTGACTGAAGTTTACGCGCTGCTTGTGCTGTCTCACCAAACTGACGACCTAAGCGATCAGCTTGGCTACTGAGTGAGCGCATGGGTGCAGTCATGCGGTCGATAAGTTCTATCTGTGCTCGAAAGCTTAGGTCTGCCATGTATTTGCGCCCACTTTATTGTTGATATCAATGATTCTGATTTTGTCTTGGTTCCCTCATTCGTGAAGGAACCAAACTATCATTCATCAGGGTTATTACGGATACGCGCTCGTTCACGCCAATCAGCAAGCTCTTCGATAGTCATGTGATACATCGCTTCTGGTGTCCAGCCGAACACCAGTGCGATATCTGCCATGCAGTCTTCTACGCGGTTGGGATAGCTGCGGTTTCGGCTTGCAACTGATGTTTCGCTTTGGTAAAAAAACCTGCAATAGTTAACCCCACATCCATCAAATCAGCGGCATCCATATTTTTAACTTCATGCTCATGAATAACCGGGTTGCTGATACGAGGAAGTACCACGGCTAGGGCATCGACTTTGGCCATTGAAATATCGATTAACGATTGGCCACGCAAGTCACCACCCATCGGACGACGCAAGGTAAATTCTTTAATCTCTTTTTGCTTGTCGCCAGTACCGCGAATGATAGGGTAGTCTAGTTCGATAGTCGGCATTTCTACGTTGCTCATGGTGTATCCTTAATTAGTCGTTTTAATAAGTTTTTTAATCAAATAGGTGTCTGGTTTGGCCACTTAATTTGTATGATCAGTTTAGACGGTGGTAAACATTCCCATTGCTTCACGGATCTCTTTTAGTCGGTCTTCACCATTAACGATACACTTCATCGCCATTGCATCAATTTCAATGATGTCTTCACCGTCTACGACCAGCTTGTAATACGCCAATGAATACTTGAATGACTCTTCTGTGTCGTCGCCTAGCTTGGCGCTACCAGGGTCGATCTCTTCTAAGCGACCACGGCAATAGATATCGACCGCTGACACACTGCAGTCATCATCACGCTGATAGGCACCTGAATAAGACAAGACGACCTTATCAATACCAGCACGTGCAAAGTCGCGGTACAAATCTGCTTCATGACCACCGCACTTAATGGTCATCTCCATGGCTTCTTGGCCCAAGTCCACCTTGACCGGCATATCCATACCACCAGCGCGATACTCTTCGAGCACGCGAGTCAGTTTGGGCAGCTCAATCTCTGGGATCTGACCTTGATAGCGCTTTTGGTTACCAAGGCCTTTGTAGGCCATGAAGTTCTTTAATTTACGAGGTAACATAGGGTTTCCTTTTTAGTAATAGGGTCGTCAGGTGGCTATTAGGCCGCTGCTGCTACCAAGTCGGCAAAGTTGACCAGGTATGTATCAGTGATCGTCTGATTCAAGTTAAGGTTTTCGAGATTAGGCACTGGGGTAAAGTCATAATCTAGATATAGCTTGCCTTGCATGAGCAACGTTTCGCTGTTTAGCTCGTTGTTGTACCAGCACTTTGCACCAATTAAATATCCGAAATTAACCATCTCCTGCAGCTTGGCATTGATGGCACGAATGACGTCACGGACGGTTGTTGGTGATAGCGGCTGATCAATGAACTGAAAGCAGCCATTGATAATAGTATCGAGCAAAAACTGCGAGGTACGCACGACTGGCTCAAACATATACTCAGGCTGATCAGAGCAAGTATGACTGCCCCAAAATCTAAAGCCGTTATGCTGAATCAGGCTGGTCACGTCATTGGCGTTTAGGTATCCGACCTCAGTATCTGGGTCTTCTAGATCCCAGGTACGCGGATATTTGATACCACTAACAGTATCGATGGCGACATTAGACAGCGACTTGACGAAGCTGTACTGGTGCGTCTTGTCTAGGTGGGCGCGTAGAGCTGCGGCTACTGCGATGATTGGGGTTACTTGGGCCATAATTTTCCCTTATTAATTGGTTAGGAATAGAAATCGGTTTGAAGTGCTCATACCAATCGTAGATAACGTCAACGGATCATCGTTTGACTTCGTAGTATCAGTTAGCAGTACATGCTCAGCACCGTAACGCTCGCGCTGTAAGCGGTAGCACAAACGATTGTGATCACTCACATACGCAAAAATAATGTCGCTGTTACCGATGTTAAACTTACGCTTATCATCAAGCGACAAGCGCGGATTGGTGATATTGGGATAGAGTGTCACCACGTTTTTAGCCGCGCTTGAGTCATACCAATACAACTTAGCAACGCCATTTTCGACGTATGCAATCGTTGGGCGCATATTCTGATCAAAACTAAAGCTCATCTCAGTGACATCACCCGCAAACGCTAATACTGCGATTGGCTCAACGCCGCTACGCTGTAGGTAAATAGCTTTACCTTTGACGTAGCCGTACCAGTAGTACTGCATAGGCTCACTGGTATCAGATAGCGCGATACCGCCCAGCTCCCAGCACTTTGTCGCTGTCTGTGACTTATTGCGTGGTGGCAAGAATGATGCTCTATCAAGCTCAGTCAGCGTATTGTCGGGCAACATTACAAGTCACCCTCATAGCGTCCCCAACTAAATTCTAGCGGGATAGTAAGCGTATCTTGATTTGTTTTGGTGATAGGGCTATCGTCTGCTACGCTGCCAAAGCGTATTTGAGACAAGAAAAAAGTAAACCGTTCATATGCTGCTATATTTACCGTCCGTATAGGTATGTTCGCATCTTCAATTTTGAATTTTAAGTCTAGGACCCTTTTTAGACTACCGTCAGCGTAGGATCTTAAACTCATAACAGTATTAGATCTATTTCCTGAAGTTGACGGCCCCGCGGTTGTGAGTGGTTGCAAGTCTTCTTCACTCCATGCAACGTATTTATCAAAATCTGCTATGGGTTCGCCTACCTTTTCCCATGCTGCTCGGCCTACTGATGCCAAACGCACAACTACGTTATATGGAACTGTGTCACCGTTAGTATTATTTAGGTTTACTGTGTGGCTAGCGTCTAAGGTGCTTACTACTCGCCATACTTTATAATAAATTTCTAAAATTTCGCCAGCTAGAATAGTGACAGACGTAGGTTGCCCGCTGGAGTCTTTAATAAGCACTCTAGTACACAAATATATATTACTAGCTGTTGAACCTTGACTAGCTAGCCCTGCTTCTGTCACGTTTACATTATCCAGATTACCAAAAGAATATTTATAAGTTACGCTAGTTTTATAAGTATTCGTACCATCGTCAGCATAGCCATATTTAGACGCATTTTTTGAGCCGGTTGCACTTGCTACAAAAGAGTCTAATGCCGTTTGGGTTGCTGCTGGGGTACTGTTACCGCTACCGATAACACAGCGAGCAAAAATACTGTCCCCTTTTCCACCGCCAAGAAAGTTTAACCCTTGGTTAAGAACTAAATTTTTTTGGAAGCCAGTATCAGTTTTTACTGTTCCGTCTGCTTTGGTGACAACGCAGCGAACTTCTCCTGCTATACCTACGTGCATTTTATGCTCCTACTTTTAACGTAATATCTAATGGTTTTACTGACGGCATATACGCGTCACTGTCATATACGTTGTGCTCAATCAATACGCGCTTGAGTGTGATATCTAGTGGCTGAACGCTTGGTTGATATGCGTCATCGTCGATATTCTTGCTCATGATTAGCGACTTCAGGATAATATCTAATGGTTTTGCTGACGGCATATACGCGTCATTGTCATCAATATTTTTATTCATAAGCAGTGAGCGTAATGTAATATCGAGCGGCTTAACGCTTGGCTGGTACGCATCACTGTCAATCGTTGTGTCTTTTAGTATCTGTTTTAGCGTGATGTTTAACGGCTTAACTCTGGGCTGGTAAGCATCTTCTTTTTCTACAAGTACGGGGTATGGCTTACTTGCCCATAGCCGCCGTGTTACTTTCCCGGCGCAACCGGCTCACCAAAAGCCCCTTCAATCAGCATCAACTCACGAGCAGCGAACGTATCGCGATAAGTGGCAATATCTTCTTTGACCGTAATCAACGTACCGTCTTCAGCTCTCGGCGACGCATATACAAAGGCCCGACGCTTCTGAGCGATCTCAATCAGCTTACGTGTCATATCTGGCGTATCAATTTCAGGTGCGATCAAGATCTTTGGGGTCACACCAAGGCGAGATTGGCAGCTCAGTAGCGTATCTACTGTCGTCAGATCGACCGGCTCAGATACTCGCAGAACAACAACAGTCGTATTCTGGATAGATTTAATGGTGCGTAAGCATTGATGCAATAACTGATCATCGCTACCTGCGTTAGTGACATCAGTCGTGGTAATACCAGTCAGTAGTACTGGTGTATCAAGAGGGTAGGCTGTGTCATCAGCGTCAGCGCTAATACTGATAAGTGCTATCGTGCTCGTGCTGACGGACTTGATAATTGGCGTGATATTACTGGTCTCAGTAGCAGTGACACCGTGATGGTAAGTAGTTAATGCCATGGTCTAGATCCTTGTTTTTGTCTAAAATAAATAGTGTTTTAAGCAGTACGTAACCACTTGCCGACCACTTTTGATGGCTGAATGTTATTGTGCGGCTGGTCGCCACCTGCCTCATCTATGTAACCAGTCTCATAGATACCCGTGGTGTCGACAGCTCTATCAGTTTCCTGTGAATCATCATGAGCAATTTTGGTTCTAGTGGATATGCCCAACGTATGACCGTGACTTGCCGACTCTTCAATCGTCAGCGTGTGCTCGTTTTCACCAAACTCATTGCCGATAGTTTTATAGTCGCTAGGATCGCTTGCTTTTTTAGATAGTCCGACTAGCGTACGACCTTCCGCAAATCGCTCCCATGTACCATAGCCATGATGGGTCGCGACAGCAGACGCGTCTGAATGATTGAGGGTGGTCTGGTAGATATCGCCGACTTTATACGGCTGTAAATCTAAAAGCCCTGCAATGCCATCTTCTATCTTTTTGATACGACCTGAAAGCACTTCAAACTGGGTAGCCATAAGCTCATCCTGTAATTGATTGATAATATCGTGTAGTTCACTCACTAAAGACTTCAAAGCAAAACGGTCGGCAACCCAATCCCGAGTAGCGAGGACCACGTTGCCGTCCATTTCAATGACAACAGTCGCAAGGTTGTCTGCAGTAATCGTAAATATAAGCTCCATGTCACCGCCAGCGCCTTCAGTGAGCGTTGGACGATAGCCACCGTGGAAGTTACCTACATAGACAAGCTTGCCGGTGCTATCTGTAATCCCAACTTCATGCAGGTTAAAGCCGCCTACAGTGGACGGGACAACTGCAGATACTTCAGCCGTCGTGTCATTGACGATCTTGATAGAGGTTACGGCTACTTTTGCTCTTTGATTCACCAGGCTAGTCTGAGTCAAACGCGAATCAGGTAGATATGGCTGATCATTAGCATCACCTAATACCACATCCGTTAATGCCAGCTGTGAACCAGCTTGGGCATTGGCAATAAATGACTTGCCATAGTCAGTGAGTAATACATAGTAGTTGGCCATTATTGTTACCTAAATAGTTACCTAAGCGTTTGGAGTTGATAGATAAGTGACATTGCCAGTCCGACAAGCGCCGGCAACATAAAATTGCGAGCCATTGACCACACTGGCATCAATAGAGAACTGATCACGGGCAGATTTAACGCTGTCCAGCGCGGTATAGATCTCTTGTTGCTGTTGGACGCTCACGCGACCGCTAGTGATTTTTACTGTAAATGTATAAGGCGTGCCTTTTGGATATAGCTCATGCCATGCAAGCAAACTATGACCTATGCCTAGGTTTTGCATCGCTTGCGTCAGCGTGTCTTTAGTACCGCGCTGCGCGTTAAAATCCCGTGCGCCTTTCACCACATCACGCTTTTTTGACTCTGGCCATTGACCATCCCAGTACTCGACGCGGCGTGACCAAGCAAGCCACGGTAAAAAATCATCAGGGCAGCTATCAGCATCGATCAGACTGGCAAAAGTAACAGGTAACGCATCAATGCGCTGAGTTTGAGTATCAAGCGCTTGCTCAAGCTTGGTGCTGTTTTTTGGTAGTAGCGCATTAGACATCACGGTACTCCACAGCACTGATCGTCACGTCGATACAGTTGGCATATTTGCCATCTGGCAAACTGATATCAGCAGTAGGTTGTAAAAGGCTGACACGTTGGACACCCGCTTGATGTAAGGCGTGATATAAACCAGATAACGTGACGTCATAACCTAAGTAGCGTACTTGCTCGATATATTTATCAAGCTGTGCACGGGCTGCAGCAATCACCACGTCTTTATCTGGGCCCGGATAGAGTGTCAGTTCCGCTTGTAGGCTCCAATCCTCTGGTTGACCAGCTGCAATACGCACGCTATCGGTAAAAGGCCGGCGCTCATCCGTATCAACGGCCAGTCTCACTTGTTCACGTAGTGCATCGCTAGCGATAGCATTATTATGGCTTTGAACATAGACAGTCACGCGACCAGGGGATGCAGTGACAACACTTGCATCACGAACATCACCATCAGCAGACAGTGCCCAAAATAGATAAGCGCCTTTACTACCTGCAGAGGCTCGTTCAGGTTCTAATTGGACACGGCGACGTAAGGCCGTGTCAGATTCCATGACATCAGGGATCGGCGGGACAGCATTGGGATTGCCAGGCTTGACCAATAGACGAGTCACACCAACGCCAGCGGCAAGATGATCAAGCGTTGTGCCAGTGGTATAAGCAAGCAGCATTGATTTGGCTGTTTGGTTGATATGATTGGTCTTAGACATCAGACGATAAGCAAAAAGCTCAAGTATCTTAGTCAATGGCTCGCTTTCAAGCGTTAATGCAGCGGCAAGTTGTGGATCTTTGGCTGTCAATTCAGCTTTAAGGTCGGCAAGCTCTGCTTCAAAATCTAAAGGCGTTAAAATATCAGGGGCAGGTAGGCCAGATAGGTCGATACGGCTCATAGCGCACCGCCTAATGACAGATAAGTACGTTCAATCTTTTTGCTAATCACATAACGATATTCAATCATCAAACTGGCCACGCCTTGTGAGGTACGGTCTTCAGTCAACAGCTCAATGCGAGTTGGTGTAACACGAGTTTCCCAGCGCATGAGCGCATGAATGACGGAGGCGCGAAGCTGCATAATAAAATAGGCATTAATAGGTGAGTCAATTAAGAATGGTAGCAATGAGCCGTAATCACGGCGCATGACACGACTACCGATAGGCGTCATCAATATATCGCGGACGCTTTGTAAGATATGATTGGTCTGGTCAATACGCTGACCAGTACTGCGTGACATGCCTTTGACATTAATCACAGTGACGTTGTTATCTTGATTAAGCATTAACGCCCCCAGTAGTGTCTGAGCCAGACTTAACGTTTTTATGACCGTGGTCTAAATACGGTTGGTCATTGATAACTAACTTTCCGTTCTGATTAATCGTTTGACCGTTCAAGGTATAAGACTGGCAACCAATAGAATAGGACTCGCAATTAACATCAAAGTTATTACAATCAAAAGAAATATCGCGAGCAGATATTTGCACGCGGTTGGAAATAAGCGTAGTAGTAGAATCATCAGGTAAAGTAACCCCTAGGTTATGTGTCGCGTGGTTATAGATAAATGTCGCACCATCATCACAATGAATCTCAAACGTATCAGCATTGGCGGATGGCATCGGCTGATCATCATAATCAAACGATGTCGTTACCAGTCCAGTCGACAGCTCACCAGTCTCGCTAATAACGAGAACTTGCTCACCAACACACGGTGGATTCCAAATTTTGACCTTACCGATGCGAGCTGCTGAAAACTTTAGCCAGTCAGTCTGTAGACCATCTATCTGCACCCGGCAACGAGCATTAGCATGATCAACGTCTGTGACAATGCCTCGATTGATAAAACTTTGGAGCCGGCGCTCGTTTTCGATAGGGGATGTATTCATGACGTTATCGTCACTCATAACGGCTATTAGAGGCAAAAGCAAAGACGGTGTAAGTGAGCAATCCACCACAAAAACATAGTAGTGATTAATCAGCGGTTAGTGACTCGCGTAGCACTCGAATAATGATATGTCTGTCAGCACGAGAGATGCCGATCAGCTCTCGTTTGGGGTAGGGGAATTTCTTAGAGCTATCAGGACGGACAGTACTGCGTTGGCCCTCGTGATGAACCCGTGCTATCTTGGCGGCGCTGCCTTTAAAACCAATTTGGGCATAGCGACTGGTTGCATTAAATTTAAGATAACGCGCTTTGGTCAGCTCGCGAAACATGGGGTTGTTAGAGGCTTTCAATGGATCTACAAAATCGCTACCATCAGGATCCGTTTGTGCGCGGATACGCTCTCGATTGACCGCTCGCATTTCCATAGCTAGGGTGCGATTGACTTTTTTTAACTGCTTATTATCCAGCTGACTCGCTATTGCGGTCGCCCATTCAGGTAATGCAGTGGCTAGTTCAGTTAAGTCGCTCATGGCTATAGATTTGGATGATGTAAAGGTTTAGGCGGGTGTAGAATTGGACGTGGACAAGCATTGAACACGTAATGCCCACTATCATCAGTAGATACCTGGACAATCTCTTCAACTTTAATAGTAAAGACTACAGTGGTTGTGTAATTGCTCAATATATAGGATTCAAATTCAATCGGTGATGGTCCAGATGATGGAACTGGATCTTGATTCTCTTGATACCATGCCAAAATAGCGACAATAACTAAATTAGCGTCAATGCTCTCAGGGAACTCATCAACCTCGACCAGCAATTGATAATGTTGACGATGGCTCAATGATTGACCAGTCCATTTTAGAGATCCTTTTTCTACGCTAATAATTAACCGGTCGGGATTCTGGGCAAAGAACTCGACTTTATCAGTTAAAAATTGGCGTAGGCTGTCATCAAATATCATGCGGCAAGCTCTTTATCCCAGTATTTCTTGCGATCACGCATTTTAGTATCGTAATTGTTCTTTTTATAGTCGCGACCATTGTAAACTTCAGCAAATAGCGCCCAATCACCAGTACGGATAGCATTTAACAAGCGATGATCAGTTTCGATAAATCGGCAGAAAGCATCGAGTTGTTCGGGCTCACCTTTTGATAGTGTGAGAACATAATCAACAGCAGATTTATAGCCCAGTCGCTGCCAATGAAAGCCCATAATTTGGAATGCGCCCCAACTGGCTGACTCTAAGCCTAGGTCTTTATCAATGCGACGCGCTTTCTTTAATCGGTCGTGTTCAGCAGTGCCGCCACTATAGCCGCCACTACGATTGTTGACTACATCGGGAGTAGTACGAACATGATCAAGTGCCTTTTCACGGCCAAATTTTTTGTCTAGCAATCGATACATGATGTGGCGCTCAAACAATATTTTAATGCGCCATTGATTATCATCTTTATCAAATAAGAACCCAGCACCGCGTGACTCTACGTCACTAACAGCACGGATGGCAGATTCATCACAACGTAAGCGGCGAGCAGCGACTTTATAATCACAGTCAATCAGTGTCATCGGTTGGGTAGTGCTCATACAAGATTATCCTTTTTTGATTGATTAATAGCGCTAATAAACACGCCATAACGCGCCCAAAAGGCTCGTAATTTAAAATAAGTAGTAGCGGTTGCAGCAGCAGCAAGCATACGAAATATTGGTAGGGCCCACACACCGTCCCGACCAGTGGTCTCATCAAATGCCAAGCCGACACAGCTCAATGCAAAAAATAAAATAGTGAGCGTAACCAGTGAGCCAAGCTCGCGATGATATTTAATGATTGTCAGAGCACAAACGATGGCAATGACAATGATAGATAAAGTCGATAACGTCTCAAGAATGATCATGATTGTCCGCCTCGTTGGCTGGTTTATCTTTGAATAAAAAAGGGAAAAAATGACGCAAAGCAGCCATTAGAAGGGGCCGTACATTGTCATTCACGAAGTCATAAAATGTGACAAACAATTCTCGTCCGACCATGCCATAAATGATTGCGTAGCCAGTGGCATAGTTGCCACCCGTCAATAGTTTTGCAGTAATATCCGATAGCATCACTGCAAGCAATACACCCGCAGTCGCATTTTGAGATCGCATCCAAAAAGGCTCAGCGCGGATCAACAATAGACGGATGCAAGCGCCACCAGCAGCAGCCCAGATAACAGGCAAAGTAATCAACAACCATTGCAGATGGTTACTCATAACATCATCAATCGTTAATACCTGAATTTGAGTTACGTCCATAATTGAATGACCTGCTTTTGTGTACGTTCGGGCGCGTCTGGCAATTGAATATCAACGCCGGTAGGAAGTACAAGATCGTAACCAACCAGATGTGGATTGAGATCCATAACTTGTTCAGTAACGCCGCCAGTGAAGCTGAAATAGCGTAAGCAGATCAAATCTACTGTGTCGCCTTGCAATGTCGATACAACACGCATCAGATAAGCTCAATGGTTGAATGCGGCTCATCTTTGATATCAGCAATGGCATTGCGTGCATTGCGATAGCACGTATCGATTTGCGGCGTGAGCTCTTTAGTACGAGCAGTAGCATCTTTGCCTGTGTCATAGTCACGATAGTGTTCAGTCAGTTGTGCCTTTGCTAAGTTATAGACGGCCTTTTTGAAGCTAAAACACTTGTCTGTATCATTAGTCAGGTCGTAATCTTCTAAAGTAAGAGAGCCGTGCTGGTGTAGCGCATTGGCCGTCCAAGCTTTTAACTCACGACAGACGCTATTTGCAGAATCAGTCAACGCATATTTCATTCGCGCTGGTGTTACTGTGCCGTCGAGCTTCATTGCGTCAGCGAAGTCTTTGACAGAAATATCAGGCATAAATGCAGGAGTAATTACTATGTTATCTACGACTGGATTGACAGCACTAAAACCCATAACAACTCCAAGTATTGATAAGAAAAATAAAATAGGTTGAGGCGGTGGTCATATCAGTCATATGCAGTATCAACTGAATGCGTCAATGAGCCGCCTCGGCTCGCGGCTACGAGTTGTTTTCGTCCGATTGCTCAGACAAATTTGGTTCTGGTACCGCTTTTTCTTCTTCCGGTACCGCTTTTTCTTTAACTGGTCCTGGTACCAATTCTGACTCTGGTACCGCTTTTTCTTTAAGCTGTTTCTCAAGGCGTTTGATTGAGCCTTTCACGCCGCTATTTTCGTCAAACTTCAGCGCATTTTGAAAGTTATCTAATGCAAATACTGGATTGATAGCCTCCATCAATTCACCGACTTGGCGTGATAGCTTTGCGCGTACCTGGTCAGGCATGTCAGCATCAGCGGTAATAGTGGATGCGCGTAGTACTTGAGCGATTTGCTCATCATCGATTTCATTGCTGGTTGCTAATTTTTTAGCAGTATCAGCAATCTCTTCAGCGACGACAGTAGCGAGTGTACGTTGATGCGCGTCTGGCATTTTCAAATCATGCTTCATCGCGTATTCAGCGATATCAAGCGCAGGACCAAAGTTACCGATGTCGATATGCCATAACATCAAGGTCGTCAAGAGATTATCTTGATCACCTTTGCCAGCTGATAAAGTTGCGTTGATCCATTCGTCATAATGACCGACCAAATCGCGCTTCAGCTCAATTTTGGCTTGGATAGATTGCTTAGACTTTAACGCCTGCTTATCTTCACGCAATTTTAGTTGCAACATGCGATAGGCTTGATTGGGTCCCGCAGTGATATTGGTTACTTCTTTTTGTGATAGAGCCTTCTGACGGTGTCGAGCCGCTGGTGTTGTTTTATTAGTCATAATTCCCATCCTTCGTTAAATTTTATCCGTCCCATCCTTCAGCCAGACGTTAACGCTTCTTTTTAGTGCGTCGGTTGTTACGTGAGTTATGAGGGATAAGCCTCCAATGTGCGTGTAAATCCAAGATACTTGATGGCCACATTTTATTTTCCTTATCAATCGTAGCTAACAGAATAGTATTGCGCTCACATGCTTGTTCTAAATTAATCAGTGCCAATCGCATTGAGTCTGCCAAGCTCAATAACATTTTATGCAACCGGGCAGTAGCCAACTGCCACCGATTAATCAGAAGTTCAAACATTTATACAAGTACAACGTTTTCGATTAAGCAACCGGCTTTGTAGTCTTCAACAACATAAGCTTCGTTGTCTGACTCGTAGAATGCGACACGATCATACTCAGGCTCATCTTTATGATGGCGACGGCGGCTTTCATCTTGATAGTAGATAGATAAGTTGTCTAATGGAGTAATCAGTATGGCATCAGCTGGGAAGTTCGGAGGGGTAGACTCAATTTGCACGCCACCGACCTTATCGAGCATTAATAGGCTGTTTACTGCGATGACTTCGCTTGGCGTGTTGTTGTCGTTGACCATATTAAAGTCACGCGAATCATGCAGGTCTCGACCTAAAATGACACGTAACGCACTGTCATCACGGACGATAGGATCAATCAACTGATTACGGCAATCTTTGACTAGCGCATCAAGGTTTTTGTAGTGTTCAGCACTAGCACCAACAGAAACTTGACCTGTACCGACTTCTGATTCTGTCATGACTGATTCAGGTGCTTTGGTACGCCATTTCTCTAACCAGCCAATATTCACATCTTGCAATAGTGGGTTTGCTTCGATATCAGTATCGGCGGCGACTTCGGTGCCATTAAAGCCAATCGTAATGCGATCAAGACCTTGCTGCTTGACGACTGCATCGCGGATTTTCTCTTGGAACTCAGGGACACGGGCCCAAGCGTCAAGCTTGCTATAGTTAATCGCTGTGTCAAAGTTAGTTTGTTCACAGACGTAAGTATAAATAAGACCAACTTCGCCAACGTTTTTAGGGTCGCGGCGTTTGCCACTTTTAGTATTGGTACGGCTTGCGATACCACCGCTGATACCTAGACCAAGTGCCTCACCTTTTTGATCAGTTACAGGGATGATATTAATCTTTTTCAAGAACTCGCTAGATTCTTGGATTCGCACTTCAACTTTTTGTTGGACTGATGGCACGACAGTATATTGATCAGTCGCATTGGGTACACCGTTCAGCTGTGCTTGATTTGCCAAATAGCCATTAAACTGTTGACGGGTAATAGTTTTCATATAGTGATGTCCTAATGTGTGTAGTAGTCAGTTAAGTATTGCTATTAGGTAGTATTAGCAGTCAGATTTGACGTAATCAGATGAGCCGGTAGCAGCTGGACGCTGGGTGTAATTATCTTCAGGCGTATTATCAAGATTGTCTTGCACGCTCTTCAAAGACGTTTCAACTTCGTTTTGCTTTTCAGCAAAATCAGATACCGTCGTGTTTAAATGCCCAACAGAAGCGTTGATCGTGTCAATAGAACTTGCCATTGTTTGCATAACATCTTGGAAGCTTTTGATGGTTGCCGGCAGTTCAGCAAAAGCTTGTGCGGTGGCCAGATCTTTATCTTTGTCTGTTTTAGGTATGACAGGGGCGGCAAACATATCTTTGACAGTTGCAAAGACTGATTTTGGCTCTTCTTTATATTCCCAAGCGCTTTCCGCTGTGGAAATGTAAGTGTCAGGGTTTTGTTTGCGAGCAGATAAAGGGCTTTCATCTGGATGCTGTTGGCAAAACTTCATATAGCTGGTGCCAAGTGAGGCAGGACTATCGGTACAAGCTAAACCAACCATATAGGCTTCTTTGGTATCAGCAAATTCTGGATAGAACTCAATAGAGAAATATACTTTTTGCTTCGACTTGGCGAGTGCGATTAGTTCAGGGGTTGGATCAACTTCTGCCAATAGATATAAATGATCATCAACTTCTTCAGTCGATAGCGATATCACATCGCCATAACAGCGAAAATCAGAGTTTGGGAACATTGCACGGTAATGTTCTAAATTCACCCGTGCGCCGTATACTTCTGGATTATAGCCAGCGGCCATTTGAGTAATGTGGTCACGAGTGATTTCACGGCCGTCTGTAGTTTGGCCAGCTCGTGCAACTCGAAAAGTCTTGGTAGTCATAGACGGTCCATGATTTAAATAAAGGGAGTTTAGGGGTCGTAATTTCAAAGCTTTACTTTGACCTATTGTGATAGGCAAAAACAAAAGCAAAGACGGTGTATCAGGACAATCCACCACAAACAGTAATGATTAAACTGCTCTACTAAAGGAAAGTAGCGTCATACACTTATGAGCTGCGTTCATGTCTGCCCTTATCACCCTACCGACTGGCGAAAATCCAAAAACTGTTGCCCGTGGTCTCTATTGGCAAGGTTGGAGTATCAGCGCGATTGCAGAAATGGTCAGTACGCCGCGCACGACCGTAGATGGATGGAAAAAATCAGACGGCTGGGATGAGGCAAAGCCTCTAGATCGAGTAGAGTCCACGCTCGAAGCGCGTATGGTTCAGCTGATTAACAAGGACGATAAGACTGGTAAAGACTTCAAAGAGATTGATCTGCTTGGTCGTCAAGTAGAGAGAATGGCCAAGATCCATAAATATAAAGAGTCTGGCAAACAGTCGGATCTCAATCCCAACCTATCCAACCGTGGGCGCAAAGCAGGACAAAAAAACCCTTCAAACGTCATACAAATAGATGACATCGATAAATTCAAAGACTCATTCAGAGATTGCTTGTTTGATTATCAAAAGGTTTGGTACAGCGCAGGTCTGACCAACCGTATTCGTAACTTATTAAAGTCGCGCCAAATTGGTGCAACCTGGTACTTTGCGCGTGAAGCTTTTCTTGATGCCATTGAGACTGGCCGTAATCAAATATTTTTATCAGCATCCAAGGCTCAGGCTCGTGTATTCCGCGAATACATCATTGCATGGGCGATGGAAACTGCAGGGATAGAACTGACCGGTGATCCGATCACGTTAAATATAGAAGGGCCCGAAAAAGACTACAGCGCGACCTTATATTTCTTAGGCACCAATAGCCGCACTGCACAGTCGTATCACGGCAATGTCTACATGGACGAATATTTCTGGATTCATAAGTTTATTGAATTCAGAAAAGTTGCATCAGGAATGGCCATGCACAAAAAATGGCGTCAGACATACATATCGACGCCATCATCCAAGCAACATCAAGCATATAAATTTTGGACTGGCCAACTGTATAACCGGGGCCGTAAAGGTGACGATCGCATCGAAATAGATGTGACGCCGCATAACCTAAAAAATGGGAAAGTGTGCGGTGATAAGCAATGGCGTCAAATCGTCAATGTGTATGACGCGATGAAAGGTGGATGTGATTTATTTGATATTGATGACTTGCGGATGGAATACAGCGAGGACGAGTTTAATAACTTGCTGATGTGTGAATTTATTGATGACACGTTGTCCGCTTTCAGTGTCAGCGAACTACAGTCATGCATGGTCGATACGTTAGAGATATGGGATGACTGGAAGCCTTACACGCCAAGGCCACTTGGTAATCAGCCAGTATGGCTTGGCTATGATCCATCATTGAGCCGTGACAGCGCGGGACTTGTGATATTAGCAGCACCAAGCACACCAAATGGCATGATACGCGGCATAGAGCGTTTGCAGTTTAAAAACCCAGACTTTGAAGCACAGGCGAACGTCATCAGAGAGATGACGGAGAAATATAACGTTGAATATATAGCGATTGATGTGACCGGCCTTGGCATTGGTGTTTATCAGTCAGTGATTAAGTTCTACCCGCAAGCCGTCAAACTACACTATAGCCCAGAGCTCAAACAGCAGTTTGTTCTGAAGACTAAAGACGTTATCAAGAAGGGCCGTCTGTCCTTTGATCACGAATGGACTGATGTAGTAGGGGCTTTCACATCGATTCATAAAACAATTACCAATAGCGAAAGGGCAGTGACTTACAAGGCCGATCGCAATGAAGACACTGGCCATGCGGATCTAGCATGGGCATTAATGCACGCACTACATAGAGAACCTTTAGCGATCGCTCAAGGTGAAGACGAATCCGCACTGGAGATATATTAATGAATGAAACTGAAAACCTTGATGCAGTAGATATGCCTGGTATGGAGGCTTTCACGTTTGGCGATCCAATACCAGTTATGGAGCAGTGGCAAAGTCTGTACTGGGGTGAATGTCACAATCATCAACTATGGTATGCGCCGCCGTACGATCCAGATGCTTTGTCTAAAACCATGAGAGCATCGCCACATCATAGTAGTGCGATCTTTGTTAAGCGTAATATCTTAGCCAGTACTTTTATACCGCATCCTCTACTATCACATCGTGATTTCAGTAAGCTTGCACTAGATCATTTGACGTTTGGCAACGCATACGTTGAGCGAGTACAGTCAAGATCCAAAAAAACTATGAAGCTAAACGTACCATTAGGTAAGTACATGCGTGTGGGTACTGATGGCGAAAGCTACTACTTTGCCACGCATAGCTGGGCCGAACCCCATAAGTACAAAGCAGAGAATATCTGTCATATTATAGAGCCTGATATTAATCAAGAAGTGTACGGCGCCCCAGAGTATTTATCAGCACTCAATGCTGCTTGGCTTGATGAATCAGCCACATTATTCCGCCGTAAGTATTACTTGAATGGTAGTCATGCGGGTTACATCTTATACATCAATGATCCAGCAACGAATAAAGAAGACATTGATGCAATCCGTAAAGCTTTGAAAGACAGCAAAGGCCCCGGTAACTTTCGTAACCTATTTATGTATTCGCCCAACGGTAAAAAGGATGGAATCCAAATCTTGCCGATCAGTGAAGTCAGTGCCAATGATGACTTCTTTAAAATCAAAGAAGCGAGTCGAATAGATATTGCAGCTGCTCATCGAGTACCACCTCAACTGATGGGAGCGTCGCCGACGAATGCGGCAGGCTTTGGTGATCTAATCAAAGCAGCCAGAGTTTTCGCAGTCAATGAACTTATGCCACTGCAGCAGACCATGCTACAGATTAATGATTGGCTAGGTGAAGAAGTCATCAGATTCAAAGACTATTCACTACTGAAAGAAGATTAATAACCAATTTTAAGATCAATATATCCGCTCTAAATCGAGCGGATTTTTTTGGCTTTCAAAAAACGCAATCGAAGCCCCGCCTCGCCCACGATAAAAAAACGTGGTTTTCGACGACCATGACGATCCTGGCGGTGGCTTTAGCGTAACTAGGGGCAGGGCAGATAATTAGATGTTTTAAATGACGAGATATGACGAATATTTATACTCAATCCCACGCTAAAATATATGGGATGTAGAAGTTAAGGCGCTGTACGCGAATAAACACAAGGTTTGCGGGTGATAGGTCAGTTCTGTGCAATCCCACGGTCTATCCCATCGTGGGATTAGACTCAAATTGCAGACATAAAAAAACCTGCTCGAAAGCAGGTCTAGTATAGGTTTGAGAACTTTTATCACTATCCGAAAATGGTGGGGCTGGAGAGACTCGAACTCTCACACCTTGCGGCGCCAGAACCTAAATCTGGTGCGTCTACCAATTC
>NZ_JBQQFC010000006.1:0-35202 GCF_052258445.1 Psychrobacter sp. T6-1 | reverse complement strand
AGTGTCCTTGCGATGAAAACCAACGTCGATGCTAGTCAAATGCTACCCGTTAATGTCTACGGCATGATGAGCTATATCGAGCCTGCGCTGTTATTTATATTGGCGGTAACTGTACTTGGCAACCCGTTTGAGTCAGCGATGATTTATAGTTATGGACTCATTTGGTTGGGTATCGCATGTCTCATTATTCATGGTGTTAAGCAACTACGCCGCGCAAAACAAGAGAGACAAAGTTTAAAAGTTGCGCAAACGGTTTCATATGATTTTTAGAATGCTCTAAAGATAAGAAGGACGATTCAACATAAGGCTGAATCGTCCTTTTTTATAGATCAATATATAGGGCTTTAATCTAAATGTTGTTTAAAGCCGCGCTGCTTATCACGTTCCCAGTCACGATCTTTGAGCGTTTTGCGTTTGTCATGTTGCTTTTTACCCACAGCTAAGCCGATTTGGCATTTTACAAGAGAGTTTTTCCAGTAGCATGATAGCGGTACGCAAGCATAGCCTTTTTGGTTGACTGCGCCATAGAGTTTATCGATTTCACGCCGATTAAGCAGTAGCTTACGCGTACGCGTCGTATCAGGACTCACATGGGTTGAGCTTGAGAGTAGCGGCTGAATGTGCGCACCGAACAAAAACGCTTCGTTATTGCGAAAGATAATATAAGCTTCTGTAATCGTCATTTTGCCTGCGCGAATGGACTTTACTTCCCAGCCTTGCAATGCCAGTCCCGCCTCGAATGTTTCTTCGATAAAATACTCATGACGCGCTTTTTTATTACTGGCAATTTGATTGTCTGGTTTTTTAGATTTTTTTGACATTATTTTCTCCAAAGGGCGGCAAGTCATTGTTTTGAGATAGCTGCCCCGATCTAACGGTTCCTCGTCCTAACTCTGTTATCAGAATATTACTGTTATCAGGTTATTGCGATTGCTCGCAGCGGATGAGTCGAACCCGCTATTGTATCAAAACATCGAGCCAAATAGGTAAAACGAGCTTAGGACAAATGTAGCAGATAAGTATTAAACACCGCCGAAATTTGTTAGCATACGCAGTATCATCAACCACTATATGACCCTTGCTATGAACCCTGCAATCTCATCAAACACCTCATCAAAGCTGCACACCAAAATCTTGTACCCAGGTACCTTTGATCCGATTACCAATGGTCATGTGGATTTGGTCAAGCGTGCGACCAAATTATTTGATGAGGTAGTTATCGCTGTCGCATCAGGTCATCACAAAAAGCCGTTATTTAACTTTGAAGAACGCGTGAGCCTAGTTGAGACGGTATTTGCAGACTTGCCGCAAGTGTCTGTCGTTGGTTTTGAGGGTTTACTTGTGGACTTTATGCGTGAAAAAAACGCCACAGCAGTACTGCGCGGCTTGCGAGCCATGTCAGATTTTGAATACGAGTTTCAATTAGCCAATATGAACCGCGAACTTGATGATAGGTTTGAAGCGGTATTTTTGACCCCATCTCAGCATTATTCGTTTATCTCATCAACGATGATACGAGAAATCGCCAAGCTTGATGGTGACGTCAGTAAGTTTGTCCCAAAATGCGTCTCTCAGGCTTTTATTGAAAAGCTAGGTTCATAAAGAGCGGGTTGACAACAGTAATAATCGATAAGGAGCAGTTTATGGCGCTATTAATCACGGATGAATGTATCAACTGTGATGTCTGCGAGCCTGCTTGTCCCAATGAGGCCATCTCAGAGGGGGAGGACATCTATGTCATCGATCCTGATCTATGTACCGAATGTGTGGGACACTTCGATGAGCCGCAGTGCGTAGTGATTTGCCCTGTCGATTGCATCCCCAAAGATCCTGACCATAATGAGACTGAGAGTGATTTATTATCTAAGTACAAGCGTATTACAGGTCAGTAATTAAACTATAAATAGGATGAAAATACATAACCAAGCGGGTGCAAGTTTTGCTATACTAGCGCGCTTGGTAGACTAGGCGATCGCCGCTGCATACTGTTTGTTTTATAAATGAATAGACTTGCAGGGGAGGAAAGTCCGGGCTACATAGGGCAGCGTGCCAGCTAACGGCTGGGCAGAGTAATCTGACGACCAGTGCAGCAGAGAGCAGACCGCCTTTAGTGTCTAACACTATCGGTAAGGGTGAAAGGGTGCGGTAAGAGCGCACCGCGTGAATGGCAACATCTCACGGCAGGGTAAACTCCACGCGTAGCAAGACCAAATAGGCATCGGCATGGCGCGGCCCGCGTTCGATGCGGGTAGGTTGCTTGAGCGTATTAGCGATGATACGCCTAGAGGAATGATCGTCCACGACAGAACCCGGCTTATCGGTTTACCAAACCTTTTTATTTAGCGTAACAGGCAAAAAATTGTGCTTTAGGGGTTGACGCAAGTCTCCTGCTTGGGCATAATACCGAGCCTTAAATGGCGATGTAGCTCAGCTGGTTAGAGCGCATGACTCATAATCGTGAGGTCAAGAGTTCAAGTCTCTTCATCGCCACCATTTATATAGTAGTAGCTTGTGTTATCAAAAACTCCAATCCTTTGTGATTGGTTTTTTTTTGCCTAAAATATTACCTTTCTTATCCGCATTGATAAGTATGTTTGAAATATTATAAGAAGATAAAAATAACGCAACCTATATTCAACGTACTACTGACTGAACTTTACTTGTATATTGTTGCTCGCCAACAGAGCCTAACAAAATCGCCTTACTTTGTAGGCAAAAACTGCTAGAATACTTGCACCTGTCTATGCGTAGTCAAAAGCAGCAGCAATTGCTGTTTTACTGATTTTGTAAGTATGATAAAGGGCCTGTAGGCGAGTAATCGTTTGCATGGCTACCTTAACGTCTATGCTAGGCATCATCTTTTTTATCGTTGTTATTCAATCATCATTTATTTAGTAGGCGCTTTGTGACCTCATTAGCTAATATTCGTAACTTTTCTATTATCGCCCACATTGATCATGGCAAATCGACCCTTGCTGATCGCTTTATTCAGATGTGCGGCGCGCTGCAAGATCGTGAAATGCAAGCGCAAGTCCTCGATTCCATGGACATCGAGCGTGAGCGCGGGATTACGATCAAAGCGCAGTCCGTAACCTTGTATTATGACCATCCAAATGGTGAACGCTTTCAGCTTAACTTTATTGACACCCCAGGTCACGTCGATTTCTCTTATGAGGTATCACGCTCATTAGCCGCTTGTGAAGGTGCGCTACTGGTCGTTGACGCCGCGCAAGGGGTTGAGGCGCAGTCGGTTGCTAATTGCTACACCGCTGTTGATCAAGGCCTTGAAGTCATGGCAGTGCTAAATAAGATCGATCTGCCACAAGTCGAGCCTGAGCGCGTCATTCAGGAGATCGAAGACATTATCGGTATTGACGCCGTTGATGCTCCGCGCGTATCTGCCAAATCTGGCCTTGGCGTTGACAAGCTGCTTGAGGCTTTGGTTGAGTTTATCCCAGCACCGACAGGAGATCGTGACGCGCCGCTACAAGCGCTGATTATCGACTCTTGGTTTGATAGTTATCTAGGCGTAGTCTCTTTGGTGCGCGTACGTCAAGGGACAGTCAGAAAAGGCGATAAAATATATATCTTATCGACCAAAGACGCCCATCCTGTTAGCTCCATTGGTGTTTTTACGCCAAAAC
Organism: Psychrobacter sp. T6-1; assembly: GCF_052258445.1. Lineage (NCBI taxonomy): Bacteria > Pseudomonadati > Pseudomonadota > Gammaproteobacteria > Moraxellales > Moraxellaceae > Psychrobacter > Psychrobacter sp. T6-1. Next base: position 31,558 of record NZ_JBQQFC010000006.1, on the reverse strand, counting down.
CTCTAGATACAGGTATTTTAGAGGCGGGTGAAGTTGGCTTTATTATCGCTGGTATTAAAGATATTGCAGGCGCGCCCGTAGGTGATACTATCACTCATGCCAAAACGCCTGATGTTGAGCGTATTCCTGGGTTTAAGCAAATCACCCCGCAGGTGTACGCCGGCCTATTCCCAGTCGATGCTAATGACTTTGAGAAGTTTCGTGAAGCGCTGCAAAAACTGCAAATTAACGACGCCTCGCTGTTCTTTGAGCCTGATACCTCTGATGCACTAGGTTTTGGTTTTCGCTGCGGCTTTTTGGGTATGCTGCATATGGAGATCATCCAAGAGCGCCTTGAGCGTGAGTATGATCTCAACCTGATTACTACCGCGCCCTCGGTCATCTATGAGATTGAAAAGAAAAACGGCGATATTATCTACGTCGACAACCCTTCAAGACTACCTGAACCGAATAATATCGAAGAGTTTCGTGAACCCATCGCCCGCTGCCAGATCCTAGTACCGCAAGATTACCTAGGTAATGTCATGACCCTATGTATCGAGCGCCGCGGCGTGCAAGTTGATATGCGCTTTATGGGTAAGCAAGTACAAATGATATTTGATATTCCAATGGGTGAAGTGGTCATGGATTTCTTTGATCGCCTAAAGTCGGTCTCGCGCGGTTTTGCCTCTTTAGATTATAACTTTGAGCGTTATCAAGCGGACAAATTGGTCAAGGTTGATGTCTTAATCAACGGCGAAAAGGTCGATGCTTTGGCTATGATCGTCCATCAAGACCAAGCGCGCCATCGCGGCAATCAGCTGGTTGGCAAAATGAAAGAGCTGATACCGCGTCAGATGTTTGATGTCGCTATTCAAGCCGCTATTGGTAGTCAAATTATCGGTCGTAGTACGGTCAAAGCTATGCGCAAAGATGTTTTAGCCAAGTGCTACGGCGGTGATGTCTCGCGTAAGAAAAAGCTACTCTCCAAGCAAAAAGCGGGCAAAAAACGCATGAAGCAAGTCGGCAATGTGGAGATTCCACAAGAAGCCTTCTTGGCGGTATTGCAAGTAGATAGTTAGAGTTTAAGGTTGTGTCTGGTAAAGGTACATCTAATAAAAGTACAGTTAACACGGACATAACAGCTGCTCATTTTATCAATGAGTTATACGTTCTAAAACAATAATGACTCGCAGCGTTTTTGACAGCAGATCAGTGCTAAGTTAATAGGCAACAACGTATGGATTTTGATTTTAATTTGATTTTGGTGCCATTAACCTTGGTTTTAGGGGCTATTTGGCTGCTTGATAAGCTAGTACTAAAGCAGCGCAAAAAGCTGGGCGCTGGCAAAGAGAATATGCCAGTACGCTGGGCTTATGACTTTTTTCCAGTACTCGCCGTCGTCTTGATTGTGCGCTCGTTTTTGTTTGAGCCGTTTAATATTCCCTCATCATCCATGGTGCCGACGCTCTATACTGGCGACTTTATCGCAGTCAACAAGTACGCTTATGGCGTGCGTTTACCGCTTACTTATACTAAAGTAATTGATACAGGCAGCCCTGAACATGGCGATGTTATGGTGTTTCGCTATCCTGAGAATCCGAGCATCTACTATATAAAACGTGCCATTGGTCTACCAGGCGATACGGTCAGTTATGACGATGGCACGCTTGCTATCAATGATGTGCCCGTTGAGACGACCCCCGTTGATTTTACTCCTAAGCCTGAGCTTACCAGTAGTCTTTATCTTGAAGGACAACCCATTCAAAACTATAGACTCACTCAACAAGATGCTATACAGATGGGCTTAGATGAAGAAGCCAAAGCTGAGTACTTTGAAGAGATTCAAGGCGATCATAAGCATCTAGTACGCTACTTGCCTGGTATGAATAGTTCACAATATGCTAATTTTTTACAGCAAGAGTCTCCAGAGGTGGTTAGCTCGGCAGGTACTAAATGGCGCATTACCGTCCCTGATGGTCATTATTTTGTCATGGGTGATAACCGAGATCGCAGCGCCGATGGGCGCTGGTGGGGGTTTGTACCTGACGAGAACCTAGCAGGTAAAGCGGCTTATATCTGGATGCACAAACCGCCAGGTCTAAATATGCCGTCTTTATCGCGCAACGGCTCTATCGATTAGATGTAGTCAGCTAAGAGGTTTAACGCAGTTAGAGATAGAGTCTGTGCTAATATTAATATAGGTATTACGGTTACCAATACGCCAACAGGTTAAAGGATTATAAAGGTGCATCAATTATCTAGCTTGTCCACACAGCGCGGCTCTGGGGTGACAAGTGTTATATTGTTTATCATGGTACTAGGTATAGCGGTAAAGCTAGCTGTTGCTATTGTCCCTGCACAGTTAGATGATCGTCAATTGACTAAAATCATCGCCGCTGAGCTCAAAAGAGCCAATGATAATGGCGATACTGCTCGCGAGCTAATTGAGAATACTAATAAGAAGCTATCTATCAATGCTTATTACGATACCAAAGCCGAAGATATTTTTACCTTTACCAACAGTCAAAAAGGTCAATTGGCTATCTACAAAAAGTACAATAAGACCAATAATCTATTTGGGAATGTCGATATCGTCAGCCGTTTTGAAGGCGACATCGAACCTATAACAGAATAATGAGATCAACTAACTACTCACTTGTACAAAAAGGGATAACCACAAGCCACAAATGAAACCAACTTCGCAGCAGACGGTGCCAAAGACCCAGTCCAATCATAACGCTACCGAGACACCTATTGTAAGCTCTGAGTTTATGCAGCGATTGGCTGTTTTGACACGTAAACTAGGCTATACCTTCAATAACCTAAGTTTTCCAAAATTGGCATTGACTCATCGCTCTTTTGATAGCAAAAAAAACTATGAGCGCTTGGAGTTTTTAGGCGACGCTCTGCTAGGTATGATTGTTGGCGAAGCGCTATATCATAAGTTCCCCTTGGAGAATGAAGGTAGGCTTACTCGCATGCGCGCAACATTAGTTCGCCAAGAGTCGCTCGTTATTATCGCTCAAAATTTGGGCCTCTCAGATTACCTTATTTTAGGCGTCGGCGAGCGTAAAGGCGGTGGTCGCAATCGTGCATCGATACTAGCCGATGCGGTTGAGTCACTAATAGGGGCGATCTACTTGGACAGTCAGGACTTAGAAGTTGTTCGTACTTGCGTATTGGCTTGGTATGGTGATTTGATTGATAACGTTAACGATCAAAAAGTGCTCAAAGACGCCAAGAGTCGTTTGCAAGAGTGGCTACAATCTAAGCAGTTTGATCTGCCGCATTATGAGCTGGTCGAGACTCGCGGTAACGCGCCCTATCAGATCTTTGTAGTGCGCTGTCAGGTTAATATTCCCAATTGTCCTGATATTACCGAATCAGGAGAGAGCCGCCGTATTGCAGAACAAAAAGCGGCTGAGCTTATGATTAATCAGCTGCATAAACTACCAAATTCTGCCAAAAAAGCACATAAATAATTTTCTATAAGCAATCGTTATGATTTGCCACTACTTAAAGAACACAATACCCTTATGACAAAAGATACTGATACCAATCAAGCGAGCACCTTAGATACTGCTAATCCTACGAGTAATGCAGGCCTAGAATCTACTCAAGATAAAGAGCCAAGAACAATAGGTAAGGCGTTAAGTCAGGTTCAAATGCAGGCTGAGACAGAAATAGATGCTGTAGATAATGATACAAATAATGAAGATACAATTGATGGGTTTTTTTCACCGAATCATCAAGCGCAGATGACAGATGATTTTAGAGCAGGCTATGTCGCGATTGTCGGTCGTCCTAACGTTGGCAAATCAACCTTGATGAACCACTTGCTGGGTCAAAAGCTATCGATTACCTCCCGCAAGCCGCAAACCACACGCCACCGTATTCATGGTATTTTGAGCACGCATGAGATGCAAGCGGTGTTCGTTGATACCCCAGGTATCCATCGTAACGAAGTCCGAGCGATTAACGAGCGCATGAATAAAGCGGCGGTATCAGCGTTAGTTGACGTTGATCTGGTACTGTTTGTGGTCGACTCTGATCAGTGGCGCGACGATGACTTGTTAACGCTGCAAAAGCTAGGCGATACCAATTTGACCGTAGTGCTGGTCATCAATAAAGCCGATACCTTAAAGGATAAGGGGTCGATTCTACCGCTTATCGAGACCTTTAGTGATAGCTTTGATTTCGCTGATATCGTTCCCGTATCGGCGCTCAAAAATCAAAACCTTGATCGCCTAGAAGAAGTGATAGCGTCACACTTACCAAATGCAGCACCTATTTATGACACTGAACAAATCACTGATCGCTCAGAGCGTTTTTTAGCCAGTGAAATCATCCGTGAAAAAATTATGCGTAGTGCAGGGGACGAAGTTCCTTACGATTTGACCGTACAGATTGATGAGTTTAAGGATGAGCCTGCGCATACTGATCCAAAAACGGGACGACCGCGTAAGGCCGTAACCTTTATCGATGCAACTATTTATGTTGAGCGCAGTGGACAAAAAGCTATCGTCATAGGTGATAAGGGTCAGCGTATTAAGCAGGTAGGGATGGATGCTCGTAAAGATATGGAACAGCTGTTTGATAAAAAGATTATGCTGACACTATGGGTCAAAATTAAACGTGGTTGGTCTGATGATGAACGCGCTTTGACGAGCCTAGGGTATTAAACTTATTAAAACTATACTGTCACTGAAAATGCGATATTACTGAGACCAAAGCAGATGCGTAATGAAGCGTTAACAGGTTACTTATTACATCAACGCTCTTATCAAGAAAAGCGTGCGCTTTATTATCTATTCTCTGAGCAGTATGGCGTTGTCCATGGTATTGGTAAAAAGGGAGCACCGCTGTTTATACCGTTGCAGCTGTTTGCCACTGGTAAGCGTGATCTTAAAACCTTTAGTCAAATTAACATCGCTCAAATACCTAGTAACAGTCATAGCGATAGTGCCCCTAAAGTAGACCAAGTCTCTTCACCCATGAGTGAGCAAGAACTGGTTGTTAAAGACACCAAAGACCCTATAAACGAGCTTTCTTATAAACAGATCACAGGTCAACATCAGTATGCAGCACTGTATCTAAACGAGATACTCTGGCGACTATTGCCAACTGAAGATCCAATGCCAGTCTTATGGCATCATTATCAAAATAGCCTAGAGCAGCTTAAGCAGGCTCTAACTGCTGACGAGCTGCGCCTTTGTTTGCGCCATTTTGAGCAGCATCTATTTGCTGAGTTAGGATTTTCTTTAACGTTAGAGCAAGACAATATGTTAAATGCTATTGAGCCTGACACGACTTATCGATTTTTACCAGATGCCGGATTAGTTCCCATTGTGCATACTGAGGCGACAACTAACGCTACTGCGCAGTCGATATTTGAAGGAAAAGAGATTATAAAAATGGTTGAACAGGGCGTCGTACTTGATACTCTCAGTAACTGGTCGCGCCTTTATCGTCAGCTCATAGATCATTTGTTAGATTATCAACCTCTGCAAAGTCGTCTACTTTGGCAGCAGCAACAACGCTATCAGTAGATAGTCTTTGATTAGAAGATAGCTTTTGAATAAGATTTGACGCTCAAGAGGAGTGATCAGGCAGATTGTTGTAGTCAGACATATGCAGTGATAACTATGCAGTCATAAATTAGGCACAGCCCGTAGGATGAGTGCTGCTAGGTTTATGTCTGACGATGCCGCCTTGGTTAAATGAGATTTGATACATGGCGTCATTATAGCTCGACGTTGGGCAGTACTTTATGTGACCGAAATGTCCTCGCGGTTTTCCACTATCACCCCAAAACTTTGTGTAGTGACGTTTCGCGCCCACTCTTAAACTAAGTTTACTATATTTAGGGTTCAAATTTTGCTCATCGAGCAAGTAGTCTACTTGTACGTCAAAATGCTTGTTATCATTGACATCAACGAAGAGTAAGATTTTTTTATCACTATCTCTATGACATCTGCCTTTAGCATCAGAAAGACACACTAATAAATTTTGTCGACGAATATAACTTTCCGCTTTGGCAAGACTAAATATACTCTCTAACTGGTTTTTGATGCGATTAGCTTCCATACTAGCTAAATGTTTAAAGATGCTAGGAGCGGCGATGGTCATTATAATAGCTAAAATAGCCACAGTAATGATCAGCTCAGGTAACGTGAAGCCATTTCCTTTGGCTCTTACAGATATCTCATCCATGTGATATTTCTCTCTGTGTACGCCATCTTATGAACTAATTACTTTTTTGATTAAAAGTTTACAACTTTTGATTTTGACACAAAGCTGTATGTATACATTGTATGCGTATTCATTTTTCATTATTAACTTGAACTAATGTTCATCTGTATAATATAAACTGAATATGTATCAAATGTCAAAAAATGTTTCAATTGGTGAATCATGAGTTTTACCAATAGAGAATAGCTACTATCTGTACTAAAATGCACAAGCTCAATAGGTGTTTATTAGTGCATATACTATTGACGTCTAACATTCATGTTATTAGAAATAATACGTATGTTAGTCATCCGTAATTTAAACTGGCTATTGTGTTTTAGTTACGACATTATCGTGTAATAATGTGTAGCTGCTCGACGAAAAAAGTTGTAAAGTCAATTGATAGTCGCTAAGCTACTCCTTAATTGGTTTTGTTGCAAAATGACACATTTTCAAAAAAACTTGTCATGAGCACATGTTAGTAAGTAACATCGATTAACGCATCATTTAAATTATCCTTTGGAGAAAGTCCATGAAATTGAATAAGATTGCCCTAGCTCTGTTTGCTGTAACAGCAGCACCACTAGCTGCTAATGCTGGTGTCACTATCAGCCCATTGTTACTTGGTTATCACTACGCTGAAGGCGCTGACGATGATCAAAGAGAAACATTACTCAATGATAATGGTAACGGCGATAGATACAACAAAGAAGATGGTCTGTATACTGGTGCCGCTTTAGGTATTGAGTTGACTCCTTCTACCCAATTCCAAGTTGAGTATGGTGTATCTAACACTGATGCTGAAAGTCAAAATGGTGCTGACAACCTAGATGCAGAACAAGAAATGATCACGGGTAACTTCTTAATCGGTACTGAAGAATTTACTGGTTACACTGATAGCGCATTAAAGCCATATATGCTAATTGGTGCTGGTCGATCTAAACTTGATATCGAAGATAACAACGGTGATGAAGTTGCTAATTCTACTGATACTATTGGTAACCTAGGTTTAGGTGCTATGTATCGTATCAATGATGCACTAAGCCTACGCGGTGAAGCTCGTGCTATTCACAACTTTGATGAGAACTGGTGGGAAGGCATGGCTCTAGCGGGTCTAGAAGTTGTCCTTGGTGGTCACTTAGCGCCAACAGTAGCTGTTCCACCAATCGAAGAGCCTATGATTGAGCAGCCAGTTGTTGATACTACGCCTATCGTAGTTATCGATCCTGAAATGGACTCTGACGGTGATGGCGTTGTAGATAGCTTAGATGCATGCCCAGGCACACCAATGAACCAAGTTGTTGACGCTCGTGGTTGCCCGGTAGAAGTTATTATCGATGATGCTCTAAAAATGGAGCTTCGTGTCTTCTTTGACAACGATAAATCTAACATCAAAGCACAGTACCAGCCTGAGATTGCTAAAGTAGCTGAGAAGATGCGTGAGTATCCAAACTCTACCGCTCGCGTTGAAGGTCATGCTTCAAAAACAGGTCCATCAGCACGTTATAACCAACGTCTGTCTGAAGCCCGTGCCGTCGCAGTGAAATCTATGCTAACTAACGAGTTCGGCATTGCACCTAATCGTCTATCGACTGTAGGCTATGGTTATGACCAACCAATCGCTTCTAACGATACTGAAGAAGGTCGTGCTATGAACCGTCGTGTTTACGCTATCATTACTGGTAACAAAACAATGACTGTAGAGCAAACTAAAGATATGGTTATCAACTAATCATTCATCTGTAGCAAGTTCTAAATAAAAAAGTCACCTTCGGGTGGCTTTTTTTTGTTTTGATATTGCACTGCTCAGTTATTTTATAAAAAAGGCAGTGCATTAATGTTATACTAGCCGCCCAAATACTTTGCAGATTGGCAAAGTGTTCTCTAGCACAGCTACCTGTACGATAAATTTGTGTATTATCATAGTTTTACTTATTATTTAAACTTAGTAGATCTACATCATTATTATATTCAGCGGCGCTTATTGCTACTGCATTCTTATTAAGACAAAACGAGCATTTTATATGGCGAACGACATCCAACACCTGCGTAATATCGCAATCATTGCCCACGTTGATCATGGTAAAACCACTTTGGTTGATAAACTTTTGCATCAATCAGGCACTTTTGGCGACCGTGCTAACATTGCTGAGCGTGCGATGGATTCAGGTGATATCGAGCAAGAACGTGGCATCACTATCTTGGCTAAGAACACAGCCATCAAATGGCAACATCCAAGTAAAGACATTGAATATCGCATCAACATCGTAGATACCCCAGGTCACGCTGACTTTGGCGGCGAAGTTGAACGCGTTATGTCTATGGTTGATTGTGTACTACTAGTTGTCGATGCTGTAGACGGTCCTATGCCGCAAACTCGCTTTGTCACTCAAAAAGCATTTGAGCAAGGCCTTAAGCCAATTGTTGTCATTAATAAAATTGACCGTCCAGGTGCACGACCTGATTGGGTTATGGATCAGATATTTGATTTGTTCGACAACCTGGGCGCAACGGATGAGCAGTTAGACTTTCCAGTTGTTTATGCCTCGGCCCTAAATGGCGTTGCTGGTCTAGAAGCGGATAATTTAGCTGATGATATGACACCACTGTTTGAGACTATCGTAGATGTGGTACAACCGCCACAAGTTGACGCCGATGCACCGTTTCGTATGCAAATATCGAGCCTCGACTACAATAGCTTCGTAGGGGTTATCGGTATCGGTCGTGTTCAACGCGGTAGAGTCAAAACCAATACGCCAGTGACTATTATTGATAAGAATGGCAAGACTCGTAATGGTCGTATCCTCAAGATTATGGGTTATCACGGTCTTGATCGCATCGATGTTGAAGAGGCACAAGCTGGTGATATCATATGTATCACAGGTATCGACGCTCTTAATATCTCTGATACTATCTGTGATCCTGCTGCAGTTGAAGCATTGCCGCCGCTAACTGTTGATGAGCCTACAGTATCGATGAATTTTCAGGTTAATAACTCACCTTTTGCAGGCCTTGAAGGTAAGTTTGTAACCTCGCGCAATATTCGTGAGCGCTTAGAGCGTGAATTGATTCATAACGTAGCGTTACGTGTAGAAGACACAGAGTCTCCTGATAAATTTAAAGTATCAGGTCGCGGCGAGCTACACTTATCTGTATTGATCGAAAACATGCGCCGTGAAGGTTTTGAATTGGGTGTATCTGGCCCAGAAGTTATCGTCAAAGAAGTCGATGGCAAGTTGCAAGAGCCGTACGAAAACGTTGTCTTTGATATCGAAGATGAGCATCAAGGCTCTATCATGGAGCAAGTTGGTCTACGCAAAGGTGAGATGACTAATATGGAGCTCGATGGTAAAGGTCGCATGCGTATTGAGGCGACTATGCCAGCGCGCGGACTGATTGGCTTTCGCTCTGAGTTTTTGACCCTAACTTCAGGTACGGGAATTATGACGTCAAGCTTCTCTCACTATGGTCCTCAAAAGATCGGTGATGTTGGTGGTCGTACAAATGGCGTACTCGTATCTATGGCCAAAGGTACTTGTCTAGGTTTTGCACTGTTCAACCTGCAAAAGCGCGGCAAATTATTCGCTGAACCGCAGCTTGAAGTATACGAGGGTATGATCGTTGGTCTAAACTCACGTAATGATGATATGGCTGTCAACCCAACAACGGCTAAACAATTGACCAACGTTCGTGCTAGTGGTACTGATGAAGCACTAACACTAACGCCTGCTATCAAGTTTACCCTTGAGCAAGCGCTTGAATTTATTCAAGATGATGAGTTGGTTGAAGTAACACCAAAAGCTATTCGATTGCGTAAACGCTACTTGACTGAAAGTGAGCGTAAGCGTCATGGTCGTAGCAAAAAGGGTGCTTAGTTTTAGCCGGTACCCAACTTAAACAGTCAGACATAAAAAAGGCCAACGTGATGTTGGCCTTTTTTTATTGTCAAAATATACCGTTGATGCAGACAAATCTTAACGGCGCAAGTTAGGGAGTCACAACGACATAATCATTGGTGTTGATCAAAATCTCAGAGGGCTGATCAACAACGATACGTACGATGTTGTCATCAACCACTTGTGACTTGTAATAATTGTCTTCGGCAACCGTACATCCTAAGCAGCGACTCATCGCATCCCATGGCTCAACAAAGAGTTTTCGTTGAGCTTGATCAGCATTACCGCCAATAACCGAGAAGGGCAGACTGACTAAGTAGGCTGCAGTACCAGTCACTGCAGCGACCAGTTGTAAGGGTTTACCTACTACTGTATCTACAATCATCGTATCGTAAGAAGGACCAAAGTCTGTTTCATCAATCTCTATCGCAGCGGACGCTGTATGCATCATAGCTGTAGTTAAAACAAGGCTAGTAAGGGCGATAATAGTGCGATCTCTGATAGCACGCAGTGAATGGGCTTTGACTGTCATGATGTGATCCTAAAGCTAACAATGAGTATAACAAAAGTATGTGATTATGCTATTAAAGCAAGATGTACAGTGATAAGCAACACAAAAGCTCATAATCAATTCATTTGGCTGCAATAAACCTTTGATAAGTTAAAGTGTTTGGCACTCTGGACAAAAAACACTAGCACGGCCATTGAGCTTAATACTGTCTAAATCGGCATTGCAAGAAGGACATGCCTCTCCTTGACGACCATACACATTTAGAGTTTGCTGGAAATATCCGGTCTCGCCACTGGCAACGGTAAAATCGCGTAAAGTGGAGCCACCAAGAGCGATAGCCTTGTGCAAGATAGTCTTGATATGCGTAACTAGTATAGATAATTGCTTGTAGGACACTTCATTAGCAGGCGTAGCTGGATGAATACCTGCTAAGTATAAGCTTTCGGTAGCATAGATATTACCCACACCAACGACAACTTGTTGTTCCATGATGACAGATTTTATAGCGCGCGTGATTGGTCGTCTTGCAGTTACCTTGCGCGAATTAGGATCTGATGGTTTATGTTTTGCTGCATCAGTCCGCTGAATGAATTGATAGAGATAATCTGCATCAAAAGTTTCTGATAAAGGTTCAAGACCTAGGTTGTCTAGTAGCTTGCCCTTGTAGTCTTGGTGCCATAATACAGAACCAAAGCGTCTTGGATCATGATAATGCAGCTGAGTAAGCGCGCCATCATCATCTCTAAAAGTAATGATGAGATGATCGTGTTTGCGCTTGTCTGCACCGCTAGCATGCTGTTGTAAGCTTCCTGACATACCAAGATGCACGAGCAACTGGCGCACCTCTTTATCAAAACCATTACTTTTGGAGGCCACAGGAGCAAAGTCTAAAATCAAGTATTTAGCGCGTCTTTGCACGTCTACTAATACGTGATCGACCAAGTCATTTAAGTCGTCGGGCATTTGCCAACGCAGCTTTGGCTGAAATACTTGTACTTTTGTAACCTTTTGACCAAGTAGAGGCGTTAGGCTTGTTTTTGTAGTTTCAACTTCAGGGAGTTCAGGCATAAGGGTTCAAAACGTTTATATGAGTAAAAAATAAAGTAGGGTTAACAATGCATTTGCAAAGCTATCAAGCTACTGCACGGCGGGCGTGCAAAATACCATGTTGCTGTTCAAGTTTAGCCAGTAGTTTAGACAAGTGCACAAGGCCCGCCACTTCAATATGAAACTTTAAAAAGGCAATATTATCGTCTGTACTCAAAGTTTCAACTTTACGAATATTGACATTTTCTCTATCAATAATTTGCGTTAGATCACGTAATAGTCCGCGTCTATCATAAGCTTCTATATGAATATCAACAGGCTGATAACGACCAGATTTGAACTGCCAACTGGCAGCAATTTTACGCTCAGGATCGCGCTCGATAAGGCGTAAGTATTCAGGGCAACCGCGATTATGCACACTAATGCCGCGAGACAAAGTCACATATCCTGCGATCGGCTCCCCATGTACAGGATGACAGCAGCCAGCGAGATGGATTTCTGTATTATCGAGGCCAGCGATAGAGATTTTATAAGCGTCAGGCTTGCCAGCAAGATTGTTGTCTATGTTGACGATAAAATCTTCTTCGGGTTTTTCAGGCTCTAGATGCAGCTGACGAGAGATGTGCGCGGTCAGCTGATTGAGTCCGATCTCACTGGTAACCAAGCCGACAAGAATATCATCGGCATGATTAACGCTAAAAAACTGCGTATAATCATTAAGGTCTATGCTATTAGGATGTACAGATAAGCGTTCGAGCTCTTTTGCTAGCATGTCCCGACCGATCTCAATATTTTTGTCGCGGTCTTGTTTATTGAACCATTGGCGCAGCTTGGAGCGGGCGCGGCTGGTCTGTATATAACCTAAGGAGACCACAAGCCAATCGCGATTAGGCTCGCGCGTCGCTTTGGTAATAATCTCAACCTGCTCGCCAGTTTTCAGCTGATAAGTGAGCGGAACATAACGCTGATTGACGCGCGCCGCCTGCGCTCGATTACCCACTTGTGTATGAACATAATACGCAAAATCAAGTACGGTCGCCCCTTTTGGCAGCTCAGTAATATCCCCGTCACGACTAAAAACATAGATACGTTCAAGCTCATCAAAATCAACGATGTGCTCTTCATCTTCAAGCTCAGTAAAGGCAATGCCGCCTAAATCGTCCTCAATGGTCAAGGCCGAGTCTGAACGATTGCGAACCTCATTATTCAAAGAGAGCAGGTGACGCAAAGAGCTGATTTTTTGATTAAAGTAAGTATCTTTTTTATTCTTTAACCCCTCTTTGTAATTGACATGCGCGCACATGCCAAGCTCAGCCTCAAAATGCATCTCATGCGTACGAATCTGTACTTCTAACGACTTGTTTTCTGCGATAACGGCAGTATGCAAGGATCGATAACCATTAGATTTGGGATTGGTAATATAATCATCGAACTGCTCTGGTATATAACGCCAAAAGCCGTGAACCAAACCTAAAACATGATAGCAGTCTGATGGGCAGTTGACCAAAACTCGAAGCGCACGAATGTCATAAAGCTGATCAAAAGATAAGCCTTTAAGCTTCATTTTGCGATAAATAGAATAGATGTGTTTGACGCGTCCTGATACCTCGCCTTCGATATTAGCATCAATCAAAGCTTCGCTCAGTTTGTTCTGAACACGCTGGATATAGGACTCACGCTCACTGCGCTTTTCAGAGAGTAATTTGGCGATCTCTTTGTATCTATCAGGAGCAAGATGGCGAAATGCCAAATCCTCAAGCTCCCATTTGAGCTGAGCAATACCAAGACGATGGGCGAGAGGCGCATAAATAGTCATGACCTCACGTGCCACTCGGCGTTGACGCTCCTCATCAGCGAAATTTAATTCACGCATAGCAAAGGTGCGCTCAGCTAATTTAATGAGCACCACGCGTACATCGTTGGTCACTGAGATGAGCATGCTATAGATGTTAGATAACTGTTCGCGCTGATTGTTAACGAAATGATCCTCTAGGCGCTTACTGCTCTCAATAATAGCGGACAGTTTTCCCATGGCTAAGGTGTCTTTAACTAATGTTGCGATATCAGCGTTGAAGTGCTTTTGGATATCTGCCAGACTAATCATCGATTTACGAGCGCTACGATAGAGCATAGCGGCGACCAAAGCGTCTTCATCTTGATACAGGTAAGTTAAGATATCTGCCATACCAATACCGGTCACATAGGCACCTGAGCGCTCAGACTCGCTAGTATTCATGCGACTACGGATAAACTCGCAGGCATCACTTAAAATAGGAACAGATTCCTGCCCAATACGCTTAGCAACATTATCTAGCCAAACAGGGACATCGATATTGGCATCATCGATGTCTTCTAATGGGATGTTGGATTTTTCGAGTAGCTCATTGTTCGAGTAGTCATCTTTGATAGCAGAATCGTCTTGCTCAAAAGAGATTGAGCGATCAAAGGTGGTATGTAGTTTGTGGGTCGCCAATTGGGCTTTGATATCTAGCGGTATTTGCGCGTAGCTATTGGCTGATTGATGAGAGCGCTGATTGGCAACCAACTGCGCTGCAAGCGAGGCACTATCAGTCTCTGTCATCTGTCCATCTACTAATGGTAATCCTTCACGAATTTTTACCATCGCCGCCTCCTTTTGCTAACCCTAAGTCATACTTCATCTTGCTAGATTTTTCGTCTGATTGCTCAAAACAAGTCACTTTTAAATAATGACAGCCGCCAAAAATCAATTTTTAGCAGCTGTTATCGAAATTTGAATAGTTATAAATGCTAACAACTACTAGGTATCTGCATATTATTATCTGATAAATATGAGTACCCAACGAGTATGTATTTTATTGTTCTCTCTTTAATTATCTCACTTTAGTGTCATCATACAAGACAGCCTGTGTAAGGAAATTAAAGTCAAACGTAACCTACACTCAGCTTACTCAAGCGATTTTCTCAAAGCGTGCGATAGATTCGACGTGACCGGTATGACAAAACATATCCATCACTCCTGCATGGGTCAGACGGTAGCCTTGCTCAAGTAGCGCTTTGGTATCGCGGGCAAGCGTTGCTGGGTTACAGGACACGTAAACAATACGCTCAGCATTGAATTTGGGCAGATATTGCATAATCTCCCAAGCACCAGAGCGCGGTGGATCGATTAGCAAAGCATCAAAACCTTGATTGGCCCAAGGCTTATCGGTGCAATCTTGAGTTAAGTCTTGTGCGTAAAACTCAGTATTATCGAGCTGATTGCGGCGCGCATTATCAGCGGCGCGCGCGGTCATAGCATCACTACCTTCAACCCCAACGACCGATCCTGTAGCTCCAACCAAACGCGCTAGTGGCAGGCTAAAATTACCAAGGCCACTAAATAAGTCCAATACGCGCTCGCCTGCTTTTAGATCTAGTAAATCACAAGCAAGTTTGGTCATTTGCCGATTGACCGAGAGATTGACTTGGGTAAAGTCAGTTGGAATAAATTCAAAAGTGAGATCGTACTCAGGTAATTCATAATACAGACGACCAAACTGCTCGCTCAGATCATCTTTATCGGTTAAAGCAATGCGCTCAATCGTATCTGCACCTTTAGATTGCAGATACAGCTGCCAGTTACGCGCTGCAAAAAACGCTTTGAGCTTATCGATGTCATTTGCTGATAAAGGCGCAAGGTTGCGGACAATTAAAGCAACGGGCTGATCACCATCAGGAAGATCCGGCAAATATTCACCCATCGCCAGCTCTAACTGAGCGATTTTGTCACGACTATCTAAAGTGCTAATAAGCGCTTTTAAGTTTTCAATCTCAAAGCCAATACGCGGATCTAGGATATGACATTCATTAAGCTCTGCCAAAAAATTGCTAGAGCGCTCACGAAAGCCTACCAGCGCCGTCTGTTTTTTGACCACATAACGCACGCCCAATCGCGCTTTGGTACGATAGCCAAGTCTGTCACCGACGACAGGGTCAAGCCAGTGGTCAGGGGCAACATGGGCTTGATGCATGAGCATCTCAGCGAGGACAGATTGCTTAAAGTTAATTTGCGCGTCAGGCTGCCAGTGCTGTAAGTTGCAACCGCCGCAAACACCAAAGTGCGGGCAGGGCGGTACGGCGCGCTCAGGATTGGGGTTTTTCGTTACCTCAATGGCGTCGCCTTCTTCGAAGCTGGCGCGGCTGTTGGTCAACTTGACTAAGGCGCTTTCACCAGGTAATGCAAAGCTGACAAAGACTTTTTTGCCATGTTTGTCCTGCGCGTGACCTTGCCGCTCATCAAAATCCTTGCCATAAATAGCGACGCCGCGCCCATCATGAGATAGACCATCGATAGTGAAGGGCAGTGGCTCTGCATCCTTTAGGCGGCGACGCGTTTTGGTCGAGGGTTTTGATTTTTTCTTATTAGGCGGCACTACGATGGTCTGAGAAGTTGTGGTCTGAGAGGTATCGTCGTTAGCGATACTTTGGGTATCTTGGTTATTCAAGGGTTGTGAATCGGTGGGTTGCATAAACCTGCCTTAGCATTAAAAAAGGAAAAAGAAGTTATAAAGAAGTGGACCAATCCGCAATAAAAGACTCGTGACGTAGACTACCATCCGCTTGCGTTAACGTTTTAAGATAGTCATGACTACGCTGTTGCCAGTCGCTAAAGCCTTGTGACGATAGTTGCCCTGTCAGTCGCAGCCAGCGCAAATAAATCAGCCAAGTATTCATCACATCAGACTCACAATACGTCGAGAGCGTCTGCCAATTGTCAGCCGCAACGAGTGCGCCGACCATACTACCATCGACGTCTGTCTTGCCAGGTAAGCCATAGAGGCTAGCGACAACATCCATCGCCTCGCGGCGACTAGCGCCGTACTGGCTCAATCTGTCCATCAAGTCTAAGTGACGGGTCTGAAAGCGATTGACATAATTGTTAAAACGCATGTTTTTGATACGCTCGCCTTCTTCAAACAGCCAAGGCGCTGACAGATCGTATTGCATCGCGCGATAAATAAGCACAGGAATATCGAACCCAGAGCCGTTCCAGCTAATGAGCTGCGGCAAGGTCTCAACCTCACTAAAAGCGCGAAAAAACTTTGCCAAAATGTCTTTTTCACTAAACTTATCAGCACTGAGTGAAAACAAAGAGAACTGCTCACCTTTGATATATAGCGCTGAGATACAGACAATACGCTGAAGGGGCAGACGCATAAAGTCATGACCTGCCTCTTGCAGGCGAATAGACTGGAGTGCACTCAGCGCCTCGCTATCACTTAGATCAGCCAATTGCGGATAAATACGGCGGGCAGCATCCGTATCGGCTACCGTCTCGATATCAAAAACAAGCACAGGGTTTGACGGTAGAGCTTGGGTCATAATAAATCCTAAAGGGTCATCTAAAAATCGGTCATCTAAAATGTTATGCCGTTATCAGTTTTAGCTAAGGTGTTTAGTAGCGATCATCTTTACTCAGCACGGTTATCGTCCACGTTATAAAGACCAGTCGATAGATAACGATCGCCTCGGTCGCAGACGATAAAGGCAATGACAGCATCAGGATTAGCTTTGGCAACTTGCACCGCTGCCCACGCTGCCGCGCCAGAGGATACGCCTGCAAAAATGCCTTCCGTCTTGGCAAGCTTACGCATGTAAATCTCAGCGATATGCTGATCGATATCCATAACTTCATCGACTAAGTCAGCATTATATATTCCAGGCATGTAAGCGGCAGGCCAGCGGCGGATACCAGCGATAGCCGCCTCCTCATCAGGCTGCAAGCCAATAATTTTGATCTCTGGGTTTTGCTCTTTTAGGTATTTAGATACGCCAGTGATCGTCCCTGTTGTCCCCATAGAGCTAATAAAATGAGTGATTTTGCCGTTAGTTTGAGCCCAAAGCTCAGGCCCTGTCGTGAGGTAATGCGCTTGGCTATTGTCAGGATTATTAAACTGATCGAGCACGATACCTTGACCATTCGCTTGCATTTGTAGCGCCATATCACGCGCCGCTTCCATGCCTTCATCGACATTGATTAAGGTTGCGCCATAGGCGAGCATGGCATCCTTACGCTCTTGAGTTGAATTTGTTGGCATAAGCAAAGTTATCGGATAGCCGCGCATAGCGGCGACCATAGCGAGGGCGATCCCTGTGTTGCCACTTGTCGCCTCAATGAGCATGTCACCAGGTTTGATATCACCGCGCATCTGTGCTTGATAGATCATGTTAAATGCAGGGCGATCTTTGACCGAACCTGCCGGATTGTTGCCCTCAAGCTTACCCAAAAGCTGCGCGCCATTAGTAATGTTTTCTTGTTCTGGCAAACGCTGCAATTTGACTAAAGGCGTTTGACCGACGCAGTCCGCTAATGTGCTAATCTGAGTGATAAAATCTGTAGACGACATACGGCATCCTTATATATTTTTAGATAAGACTAGGGTTGTCTTATAAGCGCCAGTAGCTCCTTAGTATTTAAGGCATAAAGGCGACTGACAAAAAGTGGGCTTATTATATCATTTTGTTTTTGGCAGCGCTTATGCCATCGACACCTATCTGTAACTAGGCTATCTGTAATTGAGTTAGTGCAAACGGGCAAATGGTATTGATAGCCCCTGTTATCATAAATGCTGCTAAAATACGGACATCAAAGTTTTAAGATTTTCAGACAGTCACAAAGCTCGCAGGATAATGGAGTCAAGCTACTCATGGCACAAAAAAAACGCTTTAATACCAGTAGCGCCTATGGTCAGCTGATCCTTTTGGTGTTTTTGCCGATATGTGTGTTGGCAATCGTTGGTGGTATCTTGGTATTTACTGAGACCATGCGCGCCAGTGATTCAGAGCAAGAAGCTTTAGCTGAGGCGGTGCTTATTCGCTACAAGCCTATGGTTCGAGACTTAGTACCACAATTATTAGCGCAAAAAAATCAAGCATTAGCTACGGACAAGGCTTCATCAGAGGCCGTAGCGGCTTTAGGAATTATCCGTGAAAAGCTAAGTCAAATGCAATCGGACCAGCATGTACAGCGCATCGCTATCGTTGACGATAACGATGAGATTTTGATGACTGTGGGCTATGGGGTGGAGGAGGCGTGGCCTGTTATTGATGTTAACAAGGACTTTTTATCGCAGCAGCCATCGCCTATTGGTACAGTATACGGCAGCTCGTTAGGTAGTTTTGACGGGCAAAAATTCTGGCTGCTCGTTGATATGGACAACCAGCCGCTCTATATCGCCCGTTACCGTATTGCCATGGCGCTAGCGATTACTGGTCTGTTTACGATTTTAATTTTGCTATTGACTCTAAACATCTATGCCAAACGCTGGATTGCACCTATTTATGAGCTGCGCTTGCAACTTCAGCGCACGCAGGTTGATAATTTGTACAAGCCTGTGCTGGTTGAGTCTGATGGCGAGCTTAATCTATTGCAACAAGATCTGGTCAGAACCTTGCGCCGTTTGCACTCAAGCTTTCAGGAGCTAAAAGACCACGCCGAGCAAACCGAAGATGATCTGCGCCTTGCTTTTGATGAGATGGAGATGCAGAACATCTCTATTAGAAATGCCCGCGATGCCGCCATCTCAACCAGTCAAGCAAAATCTGCGTTTTTGGCCAATATCAGTCATGAGCTCCGTACGCCGCTTAACAGTATTGATGGCTTTATTAATCTGCTCGCGCGTCACGGTGAGCTTAATACCGAGCAAGATTTGTACGTACAAACCATCCGCAAGTCCTCTGCACATCTACTGGCTCTGGTTCATGATGTGCTCGATTTTTCAAAGATTGAGGCGGGTAAACTCGTGCTCGATTGTCACGAGTTTGACCTTTATAGCACGGTTTATGACGTGGTCGATATGCTCTCGCCTGTGGCTTCTGAAAAAGGTCTGCGCATGGCAGTACTGTTCTATAACGATGTGCCCATGTGCATTAATGGCGATGCGCTACGACTTAAGCAAATATTGACCAATATCGTCGGCAACGCTATCAAATTCACAGATAGCGGCGATGTGGTGGTGCGCGTAAGCTTAGACGATCACAGAGATGATCATTTAATCATTAGTGTACAAGATAGCGGTAAGGGGATATCCAAGAGCGATCAAAAGATGCTGTTTCAAAGCTTTAGTCAAGGTGATCCATCAATTACTCGTCAATATGGCGGTACAGGTTTGGGCCTTGTGATATCCAAGCAACTCACTCGTCTTATGGGTGGTGACATTGGGTTTTATGACAATGCGCAAGAAAACATTGCTAATAAAGGCGCGACCTTTTGGTTTCGTATGCCAGCGCATGTCAATGTGCTAGAGGCAGCCGCTGAGCAAACGATTGATTTACCGAGACTTGCGCCGCTGGCAAGCGCTCATGATGAATTTAATGTGCTGGTTTGGATCAATCATGCCGCCTCCAGACAGGTACTCAAAGCCAGTTTGCACAGTTTGCCGATTAAACTGGTGCAAGCCAATTCTCTACCGGGCGTGCTGGAATCATTGAAGGAGCAGGGCAACTACTGGGATTGGGTCATTGTTGATGATGATACTCAAGACGATATGATGGCGCTACTCAAACAGATCCGTTTGCACTATCAAGGCAAACTTGCCGTATTTGGTTATCAAGTTGCTGCCGACAAAGCTTTATTAAACCGATACCAAGCCAATATTTTATATGAGCCGCTAGATAAGCGTCAGCTCTATACAATGCTCGATACCCGCAAGCGCCGCGCTATAGAGCAGATCAAAGAGCCACGCTGGACGGGTATGACGGTACTGGCAGTTGATGATCACCTGCCAAATTTGCTGGTTTTGGACGCGCTACTTAGCGAGCTTGGCATTCATGTTGTGACCGCTAATAGCGGCTTTGATGCCATAGAGATCATTAGTAAGCAACAAACCTCAGTCGAAAATATGAAAACGCTCAAACACAATTTGCATGACAAAACTCAGGTATCCAAAGCACAAAGCCGCGACACTCGTAGCCAGCTGCCACCAGAACTCACTAAGCAAGATAAGGTAGAGGAGGCTCTTAAGCATCATATCGATCTGATATTTATGGATATTCAAATGCCGCGTATGTCAGGACGTGAAGCTGCTGCGCAAATTCGTAAAATTGAGAACCCAGATAAACGTATTCCTATTATTGCTTTGACTGCGCACGGGCTCGCTGATGAGCGTGAGCAGCTGATCGCAAGCGGTATAGATGATTACGTGGGTAAGCCTATTAGCCAGCCGCAGCTCTTGCAAGTGCTGCAAAAGTGGCTTGGGCGAACCGCAAATTTCAACGACTCAGCGCTTGCTATTGAGCAAGGCGATTCTGGGGCTATTAAAGACGATACTAAAACACAATCTCATCCTCTAAGCATGTCAAAAACGCTCAACGCCAACCCTATAACTGATAACGACGAAAAACAAATCGAGGCCTTGATCACTGATGCGCATACGATTGAAAAAAGAACCACGCGACCACTGTCTCTCAAAAAAATCCGTGATGACTATCTGCGTGACAGTCAAACTAAAGACAACTACAAAGGCTACTATAAGGGTAGCTATAATCAAGAGCCTGCCTATAGACGCGAGGCTAGTTATGATTTTACCTCTACTACTCAGGTAAGTCAGAACGAAAATGAGCAGTCACAATCTCAAAATGACAACCCCTTTACCAAAGCTTCTTTTGTCAGACCGCCCTTTGTGCAACCTCCCCAAAGCTTGTGGTCACGCGACATCTCATCTGTAACTAATGCTCAAATGATGAGTAGTATCAATAGCCGTCATTTGCGTACGAATAGAGATTCTGACATTTTTGACTGGCAAGATGCATTGACTCGATCTGCGAATAAACCTGAGCTTGCAGCCAAGCTGATTACTATGATGCTCGATACTATCGATGACGAAAAAAAAGCACTGACCAAAGCTTGGCATGCTCATGATCGTAGCATGCTGGCGCAAATTGCTCACCGTATATTGGGTGCTAGTCGCTATACAGGCGTACCAGAGCTACGGCAGGCTAGCCAAGACTTAGAGGATAAGTGCTTATTAAATGTGCAGCATACGACGCCCGCTCAGTTGGCAATGCTCGCGCCTTATTATGAGGCGTTAATAAGAGCACTCAACCATTTACAAGCCCTTGATCTCTCTTCCTATCCGCAATTGAACTATCACCGTTTGAGTGAAAATGATATGACGTGGAAAATGATCTAATGTGATATCTGGGGTCAGTTATTGCGCTGACACAACGCCCTTAACCTTGCTATGATTGTTGTACCTATCTATTTGAGCATTTGCTACTTAACCTTAAGGATGATTATGCACCCTATCACCACTCATCAATACAAAGCGCTACAAGTTAGCGTAACTGACGATATTTTGACGGTTACGCTCAACAGACCACACAAAAAAAACGCTTTGAGCTTTGAGCTAGTCACTGAGCTGGTCAAAGTAGCTAAGCGCATTGATAAAGACAAGAGTCTGCGCGCGGTCATCATCAATGGTGCCGAGGGAACATTCTGCGCGGGTATTGATCTGGGTGATTTAAACAATCCTAAGAATCAAGCTTATGCCTTTTGGGAGTTAGTAAAGCCTTGGCAGAGTATGTTCCAACGCGTATGTCTCGTCTGGCGTGAGGTGCCAATTCCAGTGATCGCTGTATTAGAGGGTCATTGCATCGGTGCAGGATTACAGCTGGCACTCGCTTGTGATGTGCGCGTCAGTCATCCAGATTGTAAGCTATCTATTATGGAAGCTAAGTGGGGTTTGGTACCTGATATGGGTCTGACGCAATCCGCCTTTGGGGTGGTGCGAGAAGATGTGCTCAAGGAGCTGGCCATGAGTGCGCGCCTTATCGATGGTACTGAGGGCAAGACGCTAGGTCTGGTCAGTCACTGTAGTGATGAGCCGCTTGAACATGCGCAAAGATTAGCTGCTGAATTCGCCGAGCGTTCACCCGATGCGGTGCTGGCGAGCAAGCGCGTGATTAATGCGATGCATCAGCAACCTGCTATGACGCTATATAAAGAAAAAATGTGGCAACTCAAAGTCATGCTAGGTCGCAACCGCAAACTTGCCCTCAAAAAAGCCAAGGATGCCAGTATTACCTTTAACAAGCGTCAGTTTAGATAGTCGTTATGCATACTATAAACATATGTCTTTACTTCATATATTATAGTATCTTGTAAGTATATATCGCAGCTCAACCCCTTTACCTATTGAAATTCTAGCAGACAGTGCGATATAGCCTTGTCTGCTGTTTTTTTTGCGATTCCAAGCAGTATATATATTTATTTCATCAAATCATACGGTCTTGCTATGTCTACTCCAAATACCCCAATCAATCCTAAACCAGTAGCGAGCGAGCGTGTACGCTCAGCAGATCTGCCTGTTGCTTGGATTATGATGCTTGGGCTTATTGTTGCAGTTGGGCCTTTATCTATCGATATGTATTTGCCCGCGCTACCTTCTATGGCGGATGATTTTGGCGTATCGACCGCATTTATGGCCAACTCCGTACCCGCGTATTTTGTCGGTTTGGTCTTTGGGCAACTTATTTACGGGCCTTTGAGTGATCGCGTTGGCCGCGTCAAACCTCTATATTTTGGGATGACGCTGTATGTGATTGCCTCTATTGTCTGTGCACTGACTGATAGCGAGTATGTGCTGTTTGTAGGACGTACCGTACAAGCCCTAGGTGCTTGCGTTGGCGCAGTGGTCACGCGCGCGGCAATTCGTGACAGGTTGACCGCGAAGCAAACAGCAAAAGCATTCTCTATCATGATATTGGTCATGGGGCTTGCCCCTATACTTGCGCCATCGCTTGGTGCGCTGTTCTTGCAGTTTTTTAGTTGGCATTCTATCTTTTGGTTTTTGGCCGCTTTTGGGGCGTTTAATCTACTCCTCACTAAATTCTTTTTCTTTGAGACGTTAACAGAAGAGAATCGTAACGCGCGTCCCGCTAAAGAGGTGATGAGTCAATACTGGGATCTATTAAAGGATAGAAGCTTTAGTTATCCAGCTATAGGTGGCGGATTATTGATGGGAGCGATGTTCGTTTATATTAGCTCGGCATCTGAGCTTATCATGGATACTTATGGCGTTTCAGCGACGCATTTTGGCTGGTTATTTGGGATGAATGCGGCAGGGTTTGTGCTTTTAACTCAGCTCAATCAATGGCTCACCAACCGCTTTCGTATTCTAAGTATCTTGCGTTTTGGCGCGATGATGCAGGTCATATCAGCGGCCGCGCTGTTTGTTATAGGTATACTATTTGGTACTGATGCTTGGCTGCCGTTGGTATTGACTTGTATCTTCTTTTGTATTGCAGGACTGGGTCTTACGCAGCCTAACGCATCGGCTATTGCTCTAGCGTTTCAGAAAAAACGCGCAGGTATGGCAAGCGCGCTACAAGGCTCCTTGATGTTTTCAGTGGGAATATTTGGCGGGCTACTGCTCAATCTGTTCCCGGTTAATCCTGTGCTTAAGATTGGTATCGCTATGTTCTCACTTATGAGCCTTGGCGCTTATTTAATTTGGCAGATTGATCGTAACTTAAATTTGGATGATGCTGAGTAATATCTGTAGTCTTAATATAGCTTCACAAGAACTCAATATATTCATAATATGTTGAGTTTTTTTAGTTTTCAAACATGCTAGATACTTAATCAATAAATAAAAAAATATGCATATTTGTTTACTATTGCCAAAATCACAGAGCAGTAAGTTAATGTGAACTTTAACGTGAACGTTGTCCTTAATATATTTATATAAATAGATATTTATATTCATTTTGAGAGATATAAATCTCATTCAACTATTATAATTAAAATGTTGCAATTTACTTATGACCTTATTAGTATGTAATGTAACTAAATATTTACATTTTCAATATATGTGAAACATAAGCTTACTATTGAGACATAGTACTGGCTAAATGAATTTTGAATTAAGGGTCAATTATGAAGCAATTACTATACATTTTTCCAGTAATGATGAGCGTTAGCTTGTTAGGATGTAGCAATTCTGGCAATCCTGCTACTCAAGAAGTTGCAAATTCAGAAGGTACAACTGAAGAAGAGTTTGTCAGTAAATTACCTGATTCAGCGCCAGTAGTTCGGGTAGCTTCTGATTCAGATTTTGCTCCTTATGAATTTAAAGATGAATACGGTAACGTAAGTGGGTTTGATATAGATGTTATGAATGCTATTGGAGAGGATCAAGGCTTTCGAGTAGAGAACTATACCGATCGCTGGGAGGTGATCTTTGAGAATTTAGATAGCAAAAACCGGGATATGATTGCTGCAGCCGTTCCTTACAGTGCTGAGCGTGCCAGTAAATATCTGCTCTCAGATCCCTATGCGCCGTTGCCCTCTACGCTATTGTATCTAGATGAATCGCTAAATCTAAACTCTTTAAACGACTTAAGCAACGTCAGAATTGGTGTGCTAGATGATACAGTGCAGCATGAGTTTTTTAGCAGCGGTCAGTTCAAGGTAAAATCAGTTGAACCCTACATCACTACCTTTGCCGCAGTACAAGCGATGGCACAAGGAAAGGTTGACGCAGTAGCAGAGGATTCAGGAGCGCTGCGCTATATCATGGAAGATTTGCCAAGTCTACAACCTCAGTATTTTGATTACGAAGACTTAACCGCAGAAGCGGCTCGCAAAGTGTTAGTCATTGACAAAGATCAGCCTGAATTGCTAGTGAAAGTAAATGCTGGTCTCAAAACTATTAAAGAAAATGGTACTTACGGCAAATTAACGACTAAATGGTTCGGTGAGGATTTAACGTCTGCGGTATTAGAGCAAGAGAAGGCGATGCAATAATTCTTGTAATAACAAACTATAGGCTACTCTTGCTATTAAACAGTAAGTATATTTATCTATATTGAAAGGAATCAGCTATGGCTATCGCAAATATAAATGACGGTTCACGTTATCGCGGTTTAATCTTATCCATTGTAGCGTTTTTAACGCTCATTGGGGTTTTGCTCGCTTTTACTTTTTATACCTCAAGTATTCTTGAGCGCAATACAACCCTGGTTAACCTCTCCAACAAAACTGCGAACAATGCCCAAACGATTATTAAAGACTTGTTTGATTTGCAAAACAGTACTGGCGAACATATTAACTCGCCACACCAAGTACGAGTCAGAGAAAGACTTGAAACCAATACACAAGATATTGATCAGCTGTTAAAGGGTATGAGTAACGGCTCAAACTATATTAATAGCAATGGTACAACGATCAGTGTTCCTCAAATAAAAGGCGAGTATGAGCAAAACGCACTTGAAACTGCACAACAAGAGTGGGATAAGCTAAAGCCACTTATCGAAAACTATCTTGATGGTGCTGATGATATTTTAATTGACTCATCAAGTGAGCTTGCACTGGCCAATGATCAAGCTAAAACATCAAGTTTGCGTATGAATGACTCTTTAAACGAGCTGACCGATGAAGTTTATGCTCAGTCAGAAGCTCAGGCTAATACGATCCGTCTAGTTCAGCTACTAGGGGTTGCGGCAATCTTTGCTTACTTCTTAGTCTTTGTATTCTTCTTTGTCCGCCGCTTGCGTGAGACTGATGCTGAAGCACTAGCGGCTCGTCGTGAGACGCAAGAGATCATGCAAACGGTAAATACTGGTCTATTCTTGTTAGATAAAGACTTAAATATCGGACAACAGCATTCTCGGGCATTAAACAATATTATCGGTACTGACAATTTAGCGGGCGAGAACTTTACCAGTGTATTGCGTGGCCGTATCTCTGATAAAGATTTGACGACGACCAAGCAATTCATTGAGCAGCTATACAATCCGCGAGTAAAAGAAAAACTCGTCGACTCATTAAATCCATTGCACAAAGTGAGATTGCATAATGTATCAGGTGAGCAAGGTTCAGACAGTCGCTTCTTAGATTTTAAGTTCTCACGAGTTTATAACAATAAAGATATTGCGCGTATTTTGGTCAACGTTAATGACGTATCAGATGCCGTTTATCTTGAACAGCGCCTAGAAAAAGAGCGCTCACAAAACGATATGCAAATCGAGATGCTGACCACTATCTTGAACGTAAATCCAAAGGTGATTAACGAGTTCATCGATAACACCAAACAGCATATCGAAAAAATTAACAACATTCTAAAAAACCCAGGCAGCTCGCAATATGAGCTTGAAGGCAAACTTAAAGCCATTTATCGCGATATGCACAGTCTAAAAGGCGAGGCGTCTGCACTTAAATTGCATAGCTTTACTAAGATTGCCTCAGAAGCAGAAGACAAACTTCATGCGCTACAAAACCAAGGCACCTTATCAGGTAACGACTTTTTGCCGCTAGCCGTTCATCTAGATGAGCTCCTCACTTTGTCTAACACTATTGAAGCTTTAGGTGAGCGTATTAACCAATCATCTGCTGCTGCTACGCCAAGAGCTGTAGAGCCTCAAGTTGTAGCAGAACCAGCTGCGGCTCAGCCAGTTGCGCAAGTTTCTGAAAATTTGAGTACTCATAGCACAAGCGATAATACCTATAGCGCAAGCGATGACACCTATAGTGATGAGGGTATGGACATTGATTTGGATGATGATTCAGACGATGACTATATGCCATATTATCAAGAGTTCGCGCAAGACATTGCCACCAGACAAGATAAATATGTACAACTTCAAAGCCAAACTTTGAGTCATGTCAGTGTACCAGAGCGTCTTAAAAAACCCGTCAAAGAGATTAGTATTCAGCTACTACGTAATGCTATCGTTCACGGAGTAGAGACGCCAGAGGCTCGTAAATCAGCGGGCAAATCAAACGTTGGAACCATCGAGCTTGAGATGCAAAATGTTGGTCGAGACTTTGTCATCACTATCCAAGATGATGGTCAAGGTATCGATTACGATAGCATTCGCCGTAGATTGGTTGAAGGTAGCCGCTATAGTAAAGAAGAGGTTGCTACCTTTAGTCAAGCTAAGCTACTCAAACAGTTGTTCGCTTCAGGGTTCTCTACCAAGGAGTATGCTGATGAAGATGGCGGCCGCGGTGTTGGGCTAGACATCATCAAGTCTTTGATAAAAGAGCATGATGGTAGTCTAAACGTAAATAGTGAACTGGGTAAGATGACACGTTTTGTTATCAAATTACCAAAAGCCAGTTGAGAGTAAACTATGTATAAACTAATGATCGTTGATGATTCAAACATCATTCGAAACCGTATCCAGCGAGCGTATGACTCTGGCAACTTTATGCTAGTAGCGACGGCAACCAGTGGCGTGCAGGCGGTAGAGAAGTTCAATGTGCACCGCCCTGATGTGATTACGATGGATCTGACGATGCCGCAAATGGATGGCCTAGAGTGCATCGAAAAGATTATCGCCATTGATCCTGATGTACGTATCTTAGTCGTGTCAGCTTTGTCTGATAAATCTACTGGTATTGAGGCGCTATCGCTCGGTGCTAGCGGGTTTTTATGCAAGCCTTTTTCAGAAGAGGATTTGGTTGAGTCCTTACACGAATTGATGCAAGACTAATGAGCTGACGCAAACTAAGCTCATACCCATTAAATACAAGAAAAATACTATGAAAGAGCAAAAGCTACAGATTTTTTTAGATATTATTAGCCACTATTTTAACCAGTTTGGTAGCGAGGAGATGGTGGTAGATACGCCTTACTTGCTAGAAGGTAAGCCGCCTAAAGTGCTCGACTATACTGGCGTCATCGGTATATCTGGTGCACAAAAAGGGGTAGTGTATTTTTCGGCGACTCGCAAGCTACTATCTTCTATATTAAGTAGTATGGGCGAGAGGGATACTAGTGAAGCGATGTATATCGATCTAGCAGGTGAAGTGGCTAATACTATCGCTGGCAACGCGCGTACAGAGTTCGGTTCTGAGTTTCACATCTCTGTCCCTTTTGTGTTTAAAGGTGCGCCGCAAAGTATCGTTCTACCTGATGATGAGCGCTCTTTTATCATTCCTATTACTTGGTTATCACAGATCGGTGAAATCGTCGTTTGTCTTGAAGACTAATGCTTTAGCTACTGGGTATTATATACGGATAATATTATGATCAAAGTTGAAAAATTAGGGGTCTTTTTAAGCTCAATCGATGCCTTTTTTACACAGATTGGCACTGATAGTGTTTCACTTGACACTCCATATCTAAGTGATAATAAAGTCGCAGTAGGCTATGATTATAGCGGTATTATCAAGATATCAGGACCACTGACTGGGTGCGTTTATGTCAGTGCTCCGAGTAATATGCTGCGCGAGATTATCAGAATCATGGGTGAGCCTGACACGTCCCTTAAAATGATGAAAGATCTACTTGGTGAGATGGCGAACACCATATCAGGTAATGCCCGTACAGAATTTGGCGCCGACTTTATTATCTCCCCTCCCACTATCGTTGAGGGCGCGCCAAGCTTATCCTACCTACCCAATGATCGTCATAGCTATATAACGCCTTTTACTTGGCGTGGTCACGAGGCGGTAATAGGTATCTGTATTGCCTAAAGACGGTTCACTGCAATATAAAGTTGAACATGTTAAGTATAGTTGAACCACTACAAAACTGATAATAGTAGCGTATCTATTTTATTTCGAATCGACCATATTAAAACGACGCTCAGACGTCGTTTTTTTGCATTCTACTCTTTGTCTATTTTAGACTTGATGGATATCCACAACCTATAGATAGATTATTCGTACGATTTAAATAACTAGAGATTGCTACTTAATATATGATAAAATACAGCGCAGCTATTTTTTGATAGTGCATTTTTTAACCAACCAATGACACACACATCATGGCAAAAAATTGCTGGGTGTTTGGCGACTTGATTAATTTGCATAAGCCTTTTTATTTACCTTAAAAAACGCTTTGCAAATGCGTGTCGCTAGATAGGCAGTTTTTGTGATGTGGAGGCATAACCCAACCAATAGGACATTTTTACATGGCAAATGACAACCCAACACAAATCGCAATGCGCGACTTACTCCAAGCTGGCGCTCACTTTGGTCACCAAACTCGTTTTTGGAATCCAAAAATGGGTCCTTATATCTTTGGTGCCCGTAATAAGATTCACATCATCAACCTAGAGCATACCGTAAAAGCGTTTAACGAAGCCTTGACTTACGTAAACGGCTTAGCAGCTAAGAAAAACAAGGTACTATTTGTAGGTACTAAGCGTGCGGCAAGCGGTATCATCCGTGAGCAAGCACAGCGTGCTGGCATGCCATACGTCGACCATCGCTGGTTAGGTGGAATGCTGACCAACTGGAAAACACTACGCCAGTCAATCACTCGTCTAAAAGAGCTTGAGAAGCAAGCGGAAGACGGTACTTTTGCTAAGCTAACTAAACGTGAAGCTCTAGAGCGTACACGTGATATGGAAAAGCTTGAGCGCTCATTAGGCGGTATCAAAGACATGGGCGGCCTACCTGACGCTATCTTCGTTGTTGACGTTGATCACGAAGCGATTGCTATTAAAGAAGCTAAAAATCTAGGTATCCCTGTGATCGGTATCGTCGATACAAACTCTAATCCTGACAATGTTGATTACATCATCCCTGCTAATGACGATGCTATTCGCGCCGTGACTTTATATGTCAGCTCTATGGCTGATGCGATCATCGCGGGTAAAGAGTATGCACAAACGCAAGCGGGCGGCAAAGCGGATCAAGAGCAAGCGTCTGAGCAAGCACCAGCGGATAAGCAAGCACCTGCTACCGAAGAGTCAGCAACTGCGATTGAGCAACCTGCCAAAGCACCTGCGGTTGAAAACCCAGCCGAAGCACAAACTGATCTATAAGTCTTAACTAAGCGTAACACTAACTTATTGTTAGTGACCTATTTAATATCAATAAGGGGCATGATGAAGGTTTACTCGTCATGCCTTTTATACAATAAATAGTCTTTTTAGGCGCTATTATTCGTTAAGCAAACCTATATTAAGCATTTTCACACACAACAAATAGAGGTAACTCTTATGACAGACGTAAAAGTATCTGCCAAAATGGTAAAAGAATTGCGCGACCGTACTGGTCTTGGCATGATGGAGTGCAAAAAAGCACTAGAGGAGTCAAATGGCGATGTTGAAGTTGCCATCGATAACTTGCGTAAATCGGGTCAAGCAAAAGCGGCCAAAAAAGCAGGTAATATCGCTGCTGACGGTGCTATCATCATCGCACAAAACGACAAAAAAGCATTCTTGGTAGAAGTTAACTGCCAAACTGACTTTGTCGCCAAAGATGACAACTTTACAGCTTTTGCTGAAAAAGTCGCTAATATCGCTTTAGAAAACAATACGACTGACGTTGAAGCTATCAATCAATTGCCATATGGCGATGGTCAAACAGTCGAAGAAGCTCGCGTATCACTGGTACAAAAAATCGGTGAGAACATCCAATTGCGCCGCGTTGAGACGCTAGAAGGCGATAACCTTGCCTCATATCGTCATGGATTACGTATCGGTGTGGTCGTATCTTTTGAAGGTGGTAATGCTGATACTGGTAAAAACCTTGCTATGCATATCGCCGCTTTTAACCCAGTAGCGGTAGATGACGAAGACGTTGCTGCAGACGTATTGGCTCGTGAAAAAGATATCATTGAAGCCAAAGCTCGCGAATCTGGTAAGCCTGATAACATCGTTGAAAAAATGATCGAAGGCGGTCTGCGTAAGTATCTTGATGAAGTGACCCTACTGCGTCAGCCATACGTCATGGACAACGACAAAAAAGTCGGCGACGTACTAAAAGCTGAGGGCGTTAAAGTATTAGGCTTTAAGCGCTTAGAAGTTGGCGAAGGCATTGAGAAAAAGCAAGAAGATTTTGCTGCAGAAGTTGCTGCAACGCAAGCCGCTGCAAACAAGTAAGCCTGTATCAATAAGCTAAGTAGATAGCATTAAACCTATCTTAGTTAATGTAGTGCTCTATACTGCATATAGACAAAAAAGATGTAGA
>NZ_JBQQFC010000005.1:0-35909 GCF_052258445.1 Psychrobacter sp. T6-1 | reverse complement strand
GTACAGTGATAATAGATTACTGTGCGGCTTATAGCGTAATTGATACATATAAACGGTTTGACTGCTAATCGCTTTATTGTGGGGCAGTGATTAGTATTGCATAGGTTAAGTATAGAAGAAGAACACCTATTATCACTGGTTAAACCAATAATGACAAGGGTTAGAGAAAATTGGGTCAGATTAATATGCACGAATAAAAATTGGTGAGGATTGAGATATAGTGATAGGTTAAATGCGTTTAATTGTGCATATATGATATAGACGTGATAGGCGTTTAAACGATGTTTAATAGGTAGATAATAAATGATTAAGGGCAGCCGTAATGGTTGCCCTTTTTTGTGGGTGCTATTGGGTGATTAGGTCGTCAATAATGATAAGTGGTGGCCTATAACCTGTGTGGTATGCACCGTCCATAGCGCGTAGTTTCTTTAGCTTAAACTTAGGATGCAAGCCGTCATAGATGTCATGCAAGTTAAGCCCTTGTAGCGGCATCTCTGAACATACTAGGGTACGCTCGAAGCTCGAAAGGTTTGGGTAGCTATACCATCTAGCGACGCAGGCGTATAGCATACGATCATTAAAGGGTATGAGCTGGTATAAAACGGCGTTGTAGTTCTTGTTGTATTGACCACTTTCTGTCGTTAATACCTGCCAATCTCGATCGTATAGCTTACGATGAGGGCTGCGAACATTAACGAAGTAGTCCATGCCAGACCTTTCGGCTAGCTCCTTGATATCGCGGATGTCTTTATCTGTCAGCATACTAGCCTCCTGTAGTGTCCGATCAGTATAGCACTACGCTTTGGTACCGTCATCAATGAGGGTACCAGAAGTGCTAGTCAGGCAGATCATAGCTTGCGTGAATGACTTGACCGCATATCTCTATGTTGGTGGCTTCCATATCTGCTTTAGTGATGTCTAATGGATCGTAGAACTTGTTATCGCTGATGAGTCTTAGACCACCGCCTATCAACCACTGGATGCGCTTGACGTAGTGTCTGTCCTCTATGCGAATGACGTAGACCTTACCGTCTAGGGGCTTGGTCTGGTCACGGTTAATAACTACCACTGCACTCTCTGGAATGGTTGGTGTCATTGAGTCGCCTTTGGTAAACATCGCGGCTAATGATTTGACATTCAATCCTCGCGCTGTCAGCCAGTGCTTACGGAATGCTAAGTACTTGCTTGCCTCAGACTCTCCCAAACATACCGCACCTGCACCTGCACTGACTTCTACGTCATAAGCAGGGACATAGACGTAGTCATCATCAGGTTTATCAATAGCATAGTCAGTACGAGGTGTGGACGATACTCCGCTATCTGAATCGCCAAAAATAATGTATTGAGGGCTTACACCGTATTCCCTTGCAAGCTTTCCTATAGTTTCAATAGACGCTTCCCTGCTACCAGTTTCCCATTGTTGTAAGGTGGTAGTACCAACATCAGCATAATTCGCAGCCTTCTGTCTAGAGTACATACACTCCTCTCTAGCAATCCTTAAGCGTTCGCCAATTTCTTTTCTATTCATGACTCTATCCTCAATAGTAAATCCCTTTACAGTTAACTTCCTTTAAACAGTAAAGAAATAAACTTTTCAATTTACACTTTACTGTTAAATAACTTCTATGTTTATCAACTACTTACTCCTATTGAGTTAAATTTCCTATATTATTTAACTGTAAAGCGAAATTATACTGTTTACAGTTAAACTCTTTACGGTTATACTGGTCGCATACAGTCACCAAAAGAGGTAAGCGAATGCACACAAAAGAAGTTAAAAAAGAAGCGCCTAAAGATTGGCATAAAGCCTTTATAAGCGCTGCTCTCAAAGAAAAAGGTACTAATTTATCAGCATTGGCTGAAGCAAACAATTATTCCCGTAATGGTCTGCGCAATGCTCTATATCGTCCGTATCCTAAGGCTGAAAAGATTATAGCTAAAGCTCTTGATGTTGAGCCTAAAGATATTTGGCCTAGTCGCTACGGTTTGTAAGGAAGTCTGTAATGCAAGTATTAGATTGGTATACAGCCCAACAAATAGCTGACCTCGACTTGAGTAGTTTACCAAATACAAAAGCTGGTGTCATTAATCGGGCAAAAAAAGAATTGTGGATTGACCGTAAACGGTTAGGACGCGGCGGTGGTAAAGAATATTCGTTTGAAGGTTTACCCGCTGACGCACAGGCTGAGATAAAAGCTAAGGCTTACAAGGCTTTGATGCCTAAGCAATCGCCAAAAGCGCAACGTGATATCGCTATCATTGCTAATCGCAACATCGACACACTAGATACGGTGCAACGCGCTACCGCTGACGCTCGATTACTTATGACATTGCTAGTGTCTAAATATGAAGCGAGTACTGGCAGTCGTACCAAGGCGATTAATCTCGTTAGCTCTATGAGTCGCGATGAGGCTTTGCCCGTTGATGAGTCTACAGACTATAACGCTATCTGTGCTACAGCACTGGCGAAGAGTCGCGGCAAGATAGGTATAGGCGCTCGCACCTTGCACAAATGGTGTCTGGCTGCCGATAACTGCGAAACGCCCACCGAACGACTAGCGGCGCTCGCACCGCAGAAGCAAGGCCAACCGGTTATTAAGCCCACGCAAATGGAGTGGCTGCCTGACTATATGGCGGTGTATCGCAACACGAATGGCTTATGCATGGCTGAGGCATATCGGACGTTTGAGAAGTCCTACGCTGCCAAGCATGGCGCGGAAGCTGTACCCCATTATGACGCGGTACGCCGTGCGATGGAAAAGATGCCGAAATATATACGCGAATGTGGTCGCTTGACTGGTGCCAGTATGAAAGCGCTTAAGACTTATGTGAAGCGCGACTGGTCAACGCTGGTTAATAACGACGTGTGGACGGGGGATGGTCACAGCTTAAAGATGAAAGTCGCGCATCCCGATCATGGCAAGCCGTTCACGCCTGAGCTGACTTTGATAATGGACACTGCTAGTCGTTATATCGTGGGCTGGTCGATGGCGTATTCAGAAAACATGCTCGCGGTTGGCGACGCGCTACGTCATGCGATGACTAATCACGGCATCCCTGCGATTTACTACTCAGATAATGGCTCTGGTCAGAAGAATAAGACTTTTGATACGGATGTGATCGGTATATTTCCACGTCTCGGCGTGCATCACGAAACAGGCATACCAGGCAATCCACAGGGACGCGGCATCATTGAGCGGGTGATGAAAACTATCGCACAGCCTATCGCGCGTCAGTTTGAAACCTATCACGGCCCGAATGTCGATAGCGATACGCTACGTAAAATCAGCACCGCTACCACCAGTCTAGCCAATGCGCAAGCAGCAGGCCGTAAAAACCTAACGCCAAAGCAAGCTTGGGCTAAAGGCAAACTGCCCAGTTGGACTGAGCTGTTAGAGGTCACTGAAGCGGTCATCGCTTGGTATAACAACGAGCATGAGCATACTGCGCTAGGCAACGTAACGCCTGCGATGATGCGCCAACACATATTCAATAAAATGGATGCTGAAGACATTATCCCGCTGACTGAAGTTGAAGCTCGCGATATGTTCCGTCCTGCGGTGCGCCGCAAAGTGCAACGCGCTTGGGTCACGGTCTATAACAACGAGTATTGGCATAAAGCGCTTGAAGCTTATGACGGTCAAGAGGTCGATATCTTTATCGATCAGCACGATGCGTCAACGGTCATTGTTCGTCACTCAGACGGCAGCTATATCTGTGACGCGATACTGGACGGTAATAAACGCCTTGCATTCAGCGAAACTCTCGTACAGCGCACCAAGCGCCAACGTGCTGAGACTCGCATCAAGAAGCTTGATGAGAAAAAAGAGCAAGCTATCGCTGAGACCCGTCCAACGCTAGAGCACGATAAAGCGCAGACGTTGGATCAGCTGGTCATGCCGATGCCAGTCACGCCCAGCGCCAAAAAAGAGTACGCGATGTTTGAGATTGATCTCGATGACGCTAAAAAAAAACAAGCTAAATAAGGATATTGATGATGAATAAATTGTATTGGAAAACCAGCAAAACTGGAAAAATAACGTTTTGGCAGAGCAGCGCCGCAGGTGACAAACAGCTGACACGTTCTGAGTATAGAGCTGCTGCTATAGAGCGACAACTACGCCGCACCGCCGAAGCTAACCCGACTATCACCAAACAAGGAAAGTAAGTATGAGTATTGAGTTATTAAAAGCACACATCGCTAGTACTGGCATGAGCCAAAAGCAAGTGGGCGCACAGCTCGGCAAGAGTGCTGCGGTCGTCAATCAGTATCTACAAGGCACATACAAAGGCGATGTCGAAGGCGTGGATAAAGCTGTCGCTGAACTCGCCCAGCGTCAACAAAGCAAGAGTGCTGATGTATCTAGCGACTTTATCGAGACACCGATGGCTAGTCGCACTATGCAGAGCTGTATGTTTGCTCATGCGATGTGCGATATGCAGCTCATCATCGGTGACGCAGGACTGGGTAAGACGATGGCGCTCAAGGAATACGCGGCGCGTCATAGCAACGTCATCATGCTAGAAGTTGATCCGACGTTCAGCAGCAAAGTGCTCCTCGCAGAAATCAGCAATGCGCTAGGCCTCACGGTTGGACGTAATAACAACGCCATGATGACCGCTGTGATTGAAAAGCTAAAAGGCTCTGATCGTCTATTAATAGTCGATGAAGCCGAACTGCTAACGCTGAACTCGCTAGAGATACTGCGCCGCATCCATGATAAAGCGGGTATCGGTATTGTCTTAGCTGGTATGCCAAGACTACGTGCAAACCTACGCGGTGCGCGCGGTCAATATAAGCAGATCTATAGCCGTATCGGCATGGTGCATGATCTCAAGATGCGCTTGCCTAAAGACGACATTGCTATGTTTTGTGAGTCGGCACTGGGTACGTCTGAATTTAACGAAGTATTGAATAAAGTCTCACAAGGGAATGCGCGCCGCTTGAACAAGCTGTTGCGCGGTATCAATCGCTTATCAGTATTGAACAAAGCGCCTGTGAATAAAGACATGATCGACCAGTTCGCTGATCGATTGATTGATTAAAAGGGAGTTTGAGATGTCGAAGTTAAGTAAAGAGCAGATTAAAGAATTGAGCAACAAGAAGTTTGTATTGGGTCGTCTTAAGCTTAAGTGTGATGGGTACGTTATTACCTTAAGAGACGGGATATACAAGCGAAAAGTTAGAACAGATATATCAGTAGATGGATGGCTTAAAGGGCAATGGCTTGTTGAACCAGACGCCCATCCTGAGAGTAAGTTTTTTATGCCGTTTGTGCGCTACATCAAAATGAGTCCACAAAGTAAAAAGAGAGAAAAGATTGAGCTTGGTATGCGTAGACCTGACTTTGCAAGTATCGGTCAAGCCCTACGCCACTTAAACAAAGTCTGCGATAGCGTGGAGTTGATTGAGGAGAACGATTGTGAGTCATAAAACACCACTATGCGAGTCAGTATGTCCTCAATGCAAGCGCGAAGTTGAGTTTGAGCCTGTGCATCCTTTACAGGTAGAGCGGGATTGTTTTTTGGGTAGTTATCTTTGCAAGTGCAACACCTTGTTAATGATGGACTACGAAGTCGCTAGCCAAAGCTTTATCGCTAGAACGTATGAGGCGTGGATGTTACAGCATAAAAAACAATTTCATTTCGGCAAGGCGCTAGAACTGGTGAAGAAAAGCAAAAAAGTCACACGCGCCGCTTGGGATGAAGGTAGTTACTTGTACTTGGGAGAGAATAGCAGTGCTTATCAAATCGAACAGAAGAACGTACCAGTGCTTATCGTGCATTACCGAGGCGACGATTACTACTACGCCTATGCTAGTGATTTTGATATGAGTGATGACCTATTGGCAGAAGACTGGATGTTATATGAGGAGACACCCAATGAGCACTAAAAAAGCACTTATGGCAAAAATCCATATCGCCAAAAAAGAGCTGAACTTGGACGATGCGACCTACCGTGATGTGCTATGGCGCGTCACTGGCAAGCGTAGCTGTAAAGATATGACCATCGCTCAGCTACAAGACGCGGCTAAAGATATGCAGAACAGCGGCTTTAAGCCTAAGGCCACACCTAAGCACGGCAGTAAGCCCAACGTTACTAAGCGCCGTCAACCCTTGATTAACAAGATCGAAGCGATACTCGCTGATATGGGTCTGCATTGGAACTATGCGCACGGCGTCGGTGAGCAGATGTTTAAGATCAAGCGCTTGCAGTTTTTGAACGATCAGCAGCTCTACAAAGTCACGCAGGCGCTGAGTGCTCATCAACAGAGTGAAACGCTGAAAGCGGCTAAGGAAGCTGCCAAACCCAAACAAAACGCAAAATGAACGCAAATCAATCAAAGAAATTGGAGCTGTCAATGAGTCATAAGTCGCTAGATATCGATGCTTTAGTAGAAGAGTTAAAGCCTGAGCTACTGCCCGATGTCGTCGTCGATATCTCTAATCTAATCGGCTACAAAGCGACGATCAAACTGGTGCAAGCCGTTGGTGGACTCGACTTTGCCGTACCTATGGGAGATAAACGCTGTCCTGCGCGTACGCTACTTACCAATGCAGTCGGTAAACATGCCACTGATATCTTGATTAATTGTTATGGCGGTGAGCGAGTCTATATTCCGCGCTGTCATGCCGCCTTTAATCAGCTGCGCTATAGCGAGTTTCGCCGTGATGTAGCCAAGATGGTAGCAGGCGGTGCGTATCAAAAGACAGCGATCCACCACTACGCGCCATTGTACGGCTTTACGGAGCGCTGGGCGTATACCGTCCTCGCTGAAGAGACTAGATCTGACGCTCAAATGCGATTATTTGATTGATTTAACCGATGTTTAACTTGAATTTAACCCCTTATTGACTGGTGATTATTATGAGTACTACAACTGAAAACCAATGCACTAGCGCACATGTCAAAGGCGACATATTTTTGAATGGTCGCTGTGTCCATTTCGCTGATGACTATGCTGCTGGGCCCGCTACGACTCTTGGTATGCCAAGCGCGGACGAATATGCACAAGGCATGAAGAAGCTACGCGCTAGGGCCAACTGCCCAGTACTGAGTCCAGAAGAGACGCTGCTAGCAGAGGAGCTGAGCGATATAGATCTCGATATGCCCAATGCGCCGCAACCTGAGTCTACTCCGGGTAAGCGTATGCTATGGACTGACGAATACCACCAAGGCAAAGCGACCAAGCGTCCTACGGTCGCCGAATATCTAGCAGACCAGCGCCGCAAGGACATGATTGATCGTATGCCTGATTTTGAGCGCTTTACGCATAACGAGTTACGGGGCTTAAAAAAGGAAGTAAGGAGCTTGACATTTAAGTTACTGATGACCAATTGGATTGTGGCTGCTGTCATTATCATTGCTATTCTCATGAAGTTGGCATAAGGAGAGCGGTATGAAAACACGTTGTCATAACTGCGGTGCTACCGCGTCGCTCGATCTATTGGTCAGCACTAATGCGGCGGGCCGTGCGTTCGCCGCTGCGTTCAATGTGCCGTCCCCACTTGCACCAATGATGCTTAAGTACTTGGGTCTGTTTCGCCCTGTCAATCGTGAGCTGGCGTTTGCCCGTGCGACGACGCTACTTAGCGAGCTTACGCCCTTTATTAATGCGGGTAAATTGACGTTTGATCGTCAAACGACTGAGGCGCCCATCGCGGCGTGGAGCTGGGCAATCAATCAAGTACTCGCAGCACGCGATACGGGCACGCTCAAAGTGCCTATGACTAACCACAACTATCTGTACCGCATCGTACAAGGTTATGACCACCGCAAGCACAGTACTGAGGGTGACGAGGCGGCAAAAGCATGGTCTGGCAGTGTTACGAGTAATGCGACGATCATGCTAAACGGTCTGCGCAAGCCTGTTTTCGCTGGTAAAAATCAACAAGAGACCTACGATATCGTCATGCAGGATCAGATGCCTGGTGAGAGCGCGGACGAAACTTATGAGCGTATTAAGGATAAATACTGATGGAGAGTCTAGCCATGTTGCTGGCTGCCGCTGTAATCGGCATGGGTCTAGGGTTTGGTTTGATGCTAGGTATCGGTGTTTTTAAAGCGTTAGATGATGTACTCAAGCGCTTAATCAATAATTTGGGAAAAGGAAAGTAAGTATGCAAAGTGAGTTTGGATTCAAATACTTAGGAAGCCGTGACCAAGCAATGGCAGCAGCGCTTAAGTTAGTACCTGATACTGCCGTAAATGTAGAAATAAAAATCAGTTATGTACCAGGACTGATTAAGCGACAAGACGTCGTTGTACGGTTTGCAAACTTTCACAGCTATACATTTATTTTAAATCCGTTAGATTTTTTTAACCCAAAAGGAAAGTAAAGATGTCAAATAAACGTTATATGAAAGACGAAACGGGTATTAAGCAAATGATCGAAGATATCAGCTATGACTTACGGAATCGTACCATAGCTAGATTAGCAGATGATATTGATTATGAGCTGGCTGTTTCTGCAAAAGAACTTATAGAAGAGCAATCCACAGCAGAGCAGCGCGAGCTTTTGACCGCGCCAATTAATGAAGTCGCTGTAGACGTTGCTCGTCAAATTACAAAAAGGTCTTAAGTTAAAAAACCCAGTAACCCAAAAGGAAAGTAATTATGTCAACTCAATATAAAAGCGCTGAAGAGGCCTTTGCTAAATCAGGCGTTACCACTGCTGAAGCGCTACGCACTCTCACTGCTGACAGCGACGACGTTATGGTCATGACCGAAGCACCAGTTTCAATCGGTGCCCCCGTCTTTACGGAATGCCCGTCGCAGCGTATTACCTACATGGAGAACGCAAAAGGCCACTTGATCCCTATCGATAAAGTAAAGCCTGTCGATAAGCTGCGCGATGAAGTCGTCAAGGACATGATCGCTATCGCTATCGATGTCCGCGCTACGATGCAAGTCGCCAAGCGCAAGTTATTTGATAGCTTTAATGATTTTGTCGCCCTGTCTGCTCAGGAGTATGACGTGCAAATGGGCGGTAAAAAAGGCAATACGACTCTACTGTCATACGATGGTAAGTACAAAGTGCAGCTGGCCGTGTCTGAAAACATCGTCTTTGATGAGCGTCTCCAAGTCGCCAAGACATTGATTGATGAGTGTCTGACCGACTGGACGCAAGACAGCAATGACAATATTAAGGCGTTGATTAATCAGGCGTTTCAGGTCGACAAAGAAGGTAATATCTCGACGGGTCGCGTGCTTGCGCTACGTAGTCTCGATATTAACGATAGTAAGTGGGATCGTGCGATGGACGCTATCAGTGATGCGATACAAGTCACCGATACCAAAGAGTACATCCGCTTTTATGAGCGTGATGACGATGGCGCTTATCATCAGATTTCACTTGATTTTAGTAATGTGTGAGGTGGGTATGAGCATTCAAACCGTAACCTTTGCTAAAAATCCAAACGGCATCGATAGTATCAAGATTGATACCTCGCGCAGCATGATATATCAGGGTTGTCGTCAATTACCGCTGATCTCAGGACTTAAATATCGTTTGATGGGTAAAAGTGGTAATCGCATTGCTTATAACGGCGGCGACAAATGGGTCGAAATTCAGGCCGACATTAAGTCTATTAAGTAGTTCAAACGTTTGCTGGGCTAAAAGCCCAGCCTACGACTTAATTCAATTTAAATCAAAGGAAAATATTATGAATAAGCAAGATTTAGTAGCCGTGATGGCAGATAACGCAGACCTTACGAAGGCACAAGCCGCCCGCGCACTCGATGCGTTTGAATACGCTGTCGGTGCAACGTTGCAGGATGGCGGTACGATTAAGCTCGTCGGTTTTGGCACATTTAAGACCCGCGCACGTGCCGCATACGTTGGCAAAAATCCCGCTACTGGTGAGCCTGTCAATGTACCTGAGAGCCGCCGCGTTAACTTTACCGCAGGCAAAGACTTAAAGGAGCTGGTCAATTTAAACTAGCATTAAACTAGGTTTGCCCTGTCTTTAAACCCACCTCAAACCCGTTACCAGTCCCGTACTGCTAGCGGGTTTTTTGTGTACTGAACGTCATCATCTAACCACATCGACACGCGCTACGCATAATGGCTCTAATCACTTAATGATATGAGTCTGTTATGTCTGACAACCCATCTGATAGCACCGTTGATACCAATATTGTCGCTGAGCGCACCGCGTTTTTTGACTGGTTGCGCGATCAGCAAGACGATAAATCGTTGACGCAAGACAATGTTGATGCCGCGCACGTGATGCTATTGAAGTTTCGCACTGACGAGCTAAAAGAGCTGCTCATGCGTATTGGACTTGCCACGCCTAGCATTTTACTCATCCCTAACCCAAATCCGCCCAAAGTCACGCGCGATGACATTAACGCTGCTGCTAAGCGTATCGATGTGCCTGCTGCCCAAATCAAAGCTATCAACGATGTAGAGTCGCCAAAAGGCGGATTTTATAGCGACGGACGTCCAAAGATATTGTTTGAGCGTCATAAGTTTTGGCAAGCCTTGACTGATCGCAATTGGATTACCAAGCGCAATGAGATGTATCTCAAATACCCTGATATTTGTAATCCTAATCCTGGCGACTACAATGCCCGTCCACAATACGAAAAGCTAGAGATTGCTGCGACGCTCAATTGGGATGCCGCGCATGAGGCGTGCAGCTGGGGCTTTGGTCAGGTCATGGGTTTTAACTATGAGAGTCTTGGCTATGAGTCTGTCCGTGACTTTGTTGAGCAGATGTATAAGTCCGAGGGCGCGCAACTCGACGCGGTCTGTCGTTATATCCAAGTCAATCACCTAGACGACGACCTGCGCCGCAAGGATTGGGCTGGGTTTGCTA
The DNA here is from genome assembly GCF_052258445.1 of Psychrobacter sp. T6-1. Taxonomy (NCBI): domain Bacteria; kingdom Pseudomonadati; phylum Pseudomonadota; class Gammaproteobacteria; order Moraxellales; family Moraxellaceae; genus Psychrobacter; species Psychrobacter sp. T6-1. Next base: position 25,085 of record NZ_JBQQFC010000005.1, on the reverse strand, counting down.
AAGGCTACAACGGCAGAGACTACCAGCGCAATAAGTACGATACCAAAATGGCTGCCGCATTTGCCAAAGCAATACGTGAGGGCTGGTAATGTTTTGGCCAATTTTAGTCAGTAATATAAAAGCGTCTATCGTATTTACGCTAAGCAATTTGCGCGAAATCTTAATCGTGTGTTTGGTTATTGCGATCATAGCTTTAATCGGAGCTTACGGTGAGAGTCGTAGCGATATCGAACTGCTCAAAACCGAGCACGCGCTAGAGATCACAACCATCCGCGCCAATCATGTGGCCTCGCAGCGCAAACTGGAGCAAGCAAGCTATGACCAAACTATTCAAGCCATTAACGATCATAAAAAGCGTGAAGCAGTTAATGCTACTGCAATTGCTGATGCTACTACTGCTAATGAGCGGCTGTCACAGACTATCGACCGCCTCGCCGCCAATGCCGCCGTCGACGCCGACTATCGAGTTAAGTACGCCGCTACCAGCGGACAGCTACTCAAAGAGTGTAGCGGATCAATTACAAGACTGGCAAAAGCGGCTGATGGACACGTCAACGACATCAGACTCTTGCAAGACGCCAAACGCTGAGTGCGTCAACTAATACAGGATAAACCCTATGAGCATCGAATATGTAGCGGGTCAGATTATCGAGCTGACCGATGACGACTTTGCAAATGCTGAGGCCGAATGCCTTGCGCAGACGAATTATCATCATCCATTAAAGCCTGCGACTAATGCACAGATGCGCAAGCTTGGACAGCATAACCTCAAGTCTCTACAGCTTATGAAAGAGCTGCAACTGCACTTACAGCAAGCTGAGCCAATGGAAGTGGATATTTAATGACTGAAATTATAGAAGCGGCAAACAAGCAAGCACAGGCAGAGATTGACGCGATACTCAGTCATACCAAGCTCTCGCCTGCTAATAGCATCTATGACTGCGTCGATTGTGAGTCGCCCATCGGCATCCCGCGCAAGACCGCTATACCGTGGGCTATCCGCTGTATTACGTGCCAAGATATTTACGAGAAAGGGAAACGGTAAACGATGACTATAAAAACATCATTAGGTAACGGCTTGATCGTGATCGGTAGCTATCTTGGTACCAAAACAGCAGTACTGGCAGCGACAACGAATGAAACAATCCCCAAATCCACAGAACTCGCTGATACGACGCTGCAATACAGTACCAAATTTAGCGACCCGTATAGCTTGGTTGGATTTGTAGTACCTAACTGGTGGGGCATCGTTTTTTATATCGCATTTTTGGTCATTGGCTCAGCGTTTAGCATCAATCAAAAGACGCCTATCGATGACAAGTTCAAATATCCGTTTATGCGTCCCTTTTATAGTCTCGCGTTTGGCTCGGTAATGACCTTGTTTGTGTTGCCACAGTTTTATGAGGGTATCACTATCTGGGGTTTGATTTGGCCCGCGCTGTTTTGTACGTCTATCGGTGGCGTCGTCATCTACTACGTGATTGACTTTTTTACCTCTCGTAAACTGTGGGCGATGATAAGTGATTGGGGTTACAAGGCTGTCGCTGAGTACCTAAAAGGGCTACCAAGCAGGATAAAAGCGGCTATCAAAGCGTTTGCGGGAGGTGATAAATAATGGCTTTATTCAATATTTTACTCGCTGTTGGTGGCATGATCGGCTGGTTCTATGTGTGGTTTATTGCCAAGTATCAAACAGGCTGTACTGCTCGTATACAGTGGGGTGTGATGCTGATCGGACTGGTATTTTTGTCAATATTTTTGGCAGATACTTATCAGGGCCGAGAGCCGACGAGTCTATCCGTACTCGCTCGATTAACTTTTATCCTAGCGATGTACCTACTATCACCGCTGCTCAAAGTAACGGACGCGCTGCTGAAAAAGGACGAAACCTAATGGCACATTCGCAGGCGACAAAAGACGCGCTACGCAAAAAGTATATCTTTGATGGTCTATCACTGACAATGGCAGCGGTCGTCACCGAGGTCAGTTATCCAACGGCTCAGCGCTGGAAAAATGCGGCTCAAGAAGAAGGCGATAACTGGGATAAGGTAAAGCTTGCGCATAGCATGGCAGGTGGCGACATCGAGGATATGTCGCGGCAAATACTTGCAGACTTTATCATACAGTTTAAAGGCACGATGGAGTGCATCAGAAATGATGACAAGATGCACTCATCTCAACGTGTCGAGCTGCTCACCAGTCTCGCCGATAGTTTTAATAAAGCAGTCGCTGCTAATCGCAAGATGCTGCCTGAGACCTCTGAGCTAGCCGTAGCGTTTAAGGTGCTTGGTCTGTTGTCTAAATATATCCAAGAGCACAAGCCAGATCTACTGCCTGAATTTGTGGCGGTACTAGAACCGTTTGGCGAGGCTGTTGCGAAGGAGTTGAAATAATGAGTGATATAAAGCGAGCACCTGACCAAGTCGGCGGTGACCATTACCAGCAGTATGAGATTGAGCCGATAATGGCGATGCGCGACTGGCTGAACGAAGACGAGTTTAGAGGGTTTTTGCGTAGTAGTGCTTTGTATTATCAGATTCGGTACCGCGATAAAAACGGCATCGAAGATCTGAAAAAAGCGCAATGGTTTTTGAATGAGCTGGTAGGTTTTGAGCAGTCTCTAGTCGGTGCAGATCACAATGACTGACTTTGAAACTCAGTTATTACAACGTCTAAAAACGATTAGCAGTCAGCTGTCATGGGTCTGTATCTGGTTGTTTATCATTATGCTCAATACGTGTGCAGGATAAAAAGCAATGAAGTCTAAGGATTTTTTAGAACGTCTCAAAGATATATCGCGAGAGCTACAAGCTGATATCGATGCGCACTGTAACGACTGGGACAATGACCCTGCTGCTATTAAAGAGCGCGTCGCCAAGGTCAAAGACAAAGTCACTGGCTTTGAATACTTTGTCACACATTACTTTCCGCATTACTTGCGTAATCCGACTCAATCACACCTGCATGAGTATCTATTTAAGCGCCTACCGCAAATTTTATCATCAGAGCGCTCAGAGCTTGACGCCTTAGCTGCCCCGCGTGGTGAAGCTAAATCGACTATCGTCACCCGCTTATTTGCGCTGTATTGCATCGTCACCGATCAAAAAAAGTACATCGCGATCATTAGTGACAGTATCGATCAGTCCGCTGAGTTTTTGCAAGCTATCAAAACCGAGCTGGAAGTCAATCCGCGTATCAGCACTGACTTTCCAAAAGTGGTCGGTGCTGGCCGCGTCTGGCAAGCCTACACCATCCATACCGCCAATAACATCAAAGTGCAGTGCGCAGGCGCTCGCAAAAAGATGCGTGGTTGGGTCTTTGGCGCTTACCGTCCTGACTTAGTATTGCTCGATGATCTGGAAAATGATGAAAACGTCGAGAGTCCAGACCAGCGCGACAAGCTGCATAAGTGGCTACTACGCACACCGCTCAAGCTCGCGGCTGCTGGTGAAAAGATGGATGTCGTCTATATCGGTACTATCTTGCATCATGACAGCGTCCTCAATCGCATACTCAAAAACAAAGGCTGGACGACGCGCGTGTTTAAAGCGCTGCTTGAATGGCCGGATAATATGAAGTTGTGGGATGAATGGGAAGCTATTTACCATGACGAAGGCGAAGATGCCGCTGTTGCTTACTATCAAAAGCACAAGCGCAAGATGGATAAAGGCGCTGTGGTGTCTTGGGATGCAAGGCCAGTACTAGCGCTAATGATTATCCGCGCGCGTGACGGTCATAGTAACTTTGACAGCGAGCTTCAGAATGATCCCGCTGCTGGAGAGGACGCGCCATTTAGCGACTCAATTACTTACTGGCGTGAGCTGCCTGCGGGTCTGGTGTACTTTGCCGCGCTTGATCCGTCGCTGGGTAAAAAAGGTTCTAAGCGTAAGAAAGGCGATCCGTCCGCTATTGCTATCGGCGGCTATGACCGGCTAAACGGCAAGCTGCACGTTGTTATTGCTGATATTCAGCGCCGGACGCCTGACAAGATTATCTCTGATGTCATCCGCTACCAAAAAGAGTACCCACAGATATTAGGCTGGGCTATTGAATCGATAGCATTCCAAGAGTTTTTGCGTACTGAGATCGTCAAGCGTTCTGCTGCTGCGGGTATTCATGTGCCTGCTATCCCTGTCATGCCGCATGGCGATAAGCTGCTACGTATTGAGGCACTACAGCCGCACATGGCAAACGGTTTATTACTACTGCATCATAAGCAAAAGGCGCTGATTGCACAGTTTACTCATTTTCCAAAACATGAGAATGACGACGGACCAGATGCGGTAGAGATGCTTTGGAAGCTCTCGACTAGCTTTGCCCGTGCGAGCAATACCCCAGTGCAAGCGCTACACGTACCGACGCCAAGCTTATACGACCACTATTAGCATTAAGGAATAACTATGTTTGGAGCTAAAGCCAAAAAACAAAAGGTAGACCAAAAGACGCTACTAGTCGCTTATGATACCGCGCTACAAGGCTCTGACGCGGTCAGCGCTGACGCACTATTAGAAGAGACGGGCAAGACACGTCAAGAGCTACTAGACGCCGTCATGGCAGATGATGAAGTGATTAGCTGCCGTGAGGATATCGAAGGCGCTATCGCTGCCGCTGCATGGCGAATATGGGGCGATGATGTCGATGAGGATCTAATCAATCGACTGTATCGTATCTTTAGACGACTGCATAAAGACTTTGCCGGTCTTGCGATATTATCTAAATGGAATGGCTATGCGGTTGGTGAGTACGTGTTTAAAAAGGAGCCGGACGGATTTTTGACGCTCGATAGTATCTTGTCCAAAGATGGTGAGCTTGATAATTATACGCCCATGCGTGATGGCTCAGTGCAGCTCAAAACCGAAGATGAGCCGATTGAGATTAATCAGAGCATTAAGTACCTGGTACTTACTAGCAAGGCCGTTCCCGCGCGCCCCGCTGGTGAGTTGATGATTGTCCGTGCTTATCCGGCTGTGGCTTTGCGTCGCCGCGAGTGGGCGTATGCTGGGCAATTCATCGCGCGTTACTCTCAGCCCTACGTGGTGGGCAGTCAAGGCGATGCTGGTGGCTTTGGCGGTACGCTCAATGACTTTACCAGTAAGATATTTAGCTTTTTGAACGGCGGCGCAGCTGGTATTGGCAAAGATGACAAAATCGAGATGCACCAGTTAAGCGGCGATGGCTCAGCGTTTGAGTTATTTGAGCGCTTGGCTAATAGACGTATTCAAAAGCTACTACTCGGTCGTGTCAAAACTAGCGAGCTGACATCAGGCTCACGCTCTGCACAAGAGGCGGACGATGTAGCGCGTCAAGATCGCGTAATGTCCTATCTTGAGCTAATGACCAAGGCTCTACAGCACGCGCTTGATGCCATTGTCGCCGTCAATCAAGCATGGGGCGTGCCGATCAATGCTCCGCAAGGCATCTGGTTTGAATACCCTAAGATCAAAGCCTTTAATATTGAAGAAGCAGACAGAGACGTTAAGTATGTCAGTACTGGTCAAGTCAAACTGACTAAGCAACGGCTATTAAATGTCGGCTACGAAGAGTCTGAGTTTGAGATGATTGAGCCAGCTACCGCGCCGACGCCAGTACCAACGACACAGCAAATACTGGACCAGCTCTCACTGCAATACAAGCTGTCGCAAAACCTGCCGACCATCATTACCGATCCTGCGACGGATGACGATATCGATAAAGAGCGCGACTTGATGCAACCCAAGATTGACGCTTTGCTTGAGTTGTCACAAAACTGCGAGAGCTATGATGAGCTAAAGCTAGGCTTGGCAAAACTAGAGCTGCCTGATGACGGCGTAGTCGCTGACCTCGCTGATGCGATGATAGCGACGTTTATCGATGGTCTCATCGATGATAAGGCTAAAAAGGACGACAACGATGCCTGATGCCTATACCGATAAAGACTTCGACGTTTTGCCTAACTTGGAGGCTATCAAAGCCTTTAACGCAAAGATGGTCGGCTCAAGCTTTAGCTATCTTGATGTGCTCGCGCATGAGCACGCGGTGGCCTTTACCGTCGCCAAGATGATGGATATGGATATGCTATCCGAGACGCGCGATGCAATAAGCGCCGCGCTTGAGAATGGTACCGACTTTCGCGACTTTCAAAAACGTCTTAAGCCGTACATGATGTCAAAGGGCTGGTGGGGTGAGCAGGTCATGAGCGACCCTATCGATGGCTCTATCCAAAAAGTACAGCTGGGGAGTACTCGCCGCCTGCGAGTGATTTATCAGACTAATTTGCATACGGCATACGCTGCTGGACAATGGGAGCGCATACAGCAATCAAAAGACGCGCTACCGTATCTGCAATATATGCCGTCCTTAGCTACTCGTAAGCGTGACGACCATAAGCAATACTACGGTATTATCCGTCCTGTCGATGATCCCATCTGGCAGCAGATATTACCGCCAAACGGTTATGGGTGCTTATGTTGGGTTAAGCAGCTCACACGTAAGCAGTCCGAACGCGCAGGCGGTGTGACCGAAGATAAAGACATCGAGTATGAAGAGGTAGAGAACCCACGCACGGGTAAAGTTGAGCAAGTGCCTACGGGTATTAGCTTAAGCTTTGCGCATAATCACGCTAACCGCTTAGGCTCGCTGTTAGAGCTAGCAGAAGAGAAGCACGGTCGCGAGTTTCGAGCGCAGCTGATACCGCAGCTTGCCGATTATATGCAAAGACTGCTAGAGGCCGGAATGGTCGATATGATAAAAGATGATCCGAGGTTTAAGGCGTTATTGCCTGAGTAGGATAGATGGTTTTACCGATTAAAGTATAAGGATGCTTTGTATGATAGATGCCGTTGATATTTCTAATGAAGAGCCACAAGCTAATAGATTGCTAGATCATTTACGCCGCAAAATAACGGAAAGGAAAGAAGCTGGCGAAGTATCTCTTGATGTTCATAAAGGACGATTTATTCGATATGCTAAGAAAGATTTTAAACCTGCAATAGGCGCTTTGATTGCTGAAGGGTATTTGGTTGCAGAGTGCACCAAGACAAGTAAATTCTATAATAGTGACATGCATCCCGTTATTAGATATTCCGTTATAATCTCATGGGATAAATAATTTGTAATGAAGATAGAGAACCCACCCTAAAAAGTGGGTTTTTTATTGCCTATCGTTTTTAACCACTCTACTGATAACCACAATAGCGTTTAACACCCGTTTAACGTCTCGACCACGCGTTTACAAAATGATTATCACGTCATTACAGCAAATCAAAGCTAACGCGCCTTAAATCGCAAAATAGACGCTTATCTAAAATAAGACGTGCTTAACTGAACGCCATCATCTAACGACAATCTAAGCGCCTAATCATAATGAGACTTTATCAAGATTAGATTTTACTCATTAGCTGGACGCCACTATGCCAAAAGACAAAAAGCCAATCGTTTACCTGTTAGCCGAAGTCAATGTCGCAGATGCGCCTGCTGACGCTGACAATGACCTGCCGCGCAAGTTCAGTGGTGTCGCCAACTCTGGCAAACCTTTTAATCACTACGGCGAGATGGTTGTCGTGGATCTATCCGATATCACCTATAAAGACAATGTCCCAGCACTGCTGCTACATGACCGCGCCCAACGCGCAGGCTTTGGCAAGCTGTCCGTAGAGAGTAATCAGCTGATGATGAACGGTATGTTACTCAATAACGTCTACGGTCGCGAAGTCGCTGACGAATCAGATGCAGGCTTCCCGTGGCAGATGTCCGTCCACGTTAACGCCAATAGCATTCATGAGCTAGGCCAAAACGAAACCGCTACCGTCAATGGCGCTGAAGTTACTGGCCCACTAGTTATCCTTAAAAATTGTAGCGTCAGCGAGGTGTCCTTTACGCCTACTGGCGTGGACTCCGAAACCAATGCCGTTGCCTTAGCGGATAGCGGCCTACCTAAAGCCACCCCACAACCGACTCCAACTCAAACGACAGGTGATGATATGACACTCGAAGAAGCAATGGCGGCTATCGCTGCAAAAGACTTAGAGATTAAAACGCTCAAAGAAGAAAAGGCCGAACTTGAGAAAGAAAAAGCGGAAGCTGAAGCCGAAGCAAAAGCAGCGGCTATCGATGCCCAACTGTCGCAAGCAGGCTTTACCAAGTCTGAAGACGGCAAATCGTGGAACGGCGTTAGCGCTAGTACGGTCAATGTATTGCTATCCGCAACTCCTGAAGATGCTAAGTCAATGATCGGTGATTTGCGTGCGCCTAGCACTCAAGACCATGTGCCTGACTATTTGCTTGGTGAGCAGCATCCACCTAGCGGCAATGGTCAAGACCGCCAGCTGTCTAGCAATCCAATGCTAGCTAATGCGGAAGCACGAGCTAAAGAGGCGCAAAACTATATCTAAACCACGCTAGATGACCGCCGCGCGTCTGAGATCGGTGCGGCGATTGTCTCTAACTTATTTATGACACTCACTTTTACACCTCGCACCCTAGGAGCACTCCATGCCCAATGAACACTATGTCACGATTGGCGATATCTTAAAGTCTGAAGCGGATTTTAATAACCGTATCGCTATCCCTGCCGCTGCCGGTACCAAAACTGGTGCGCTGGTTAAATATAACGAACGTAACGAATACTTATTTGCCTTAACCGACGAAACGAACGGCGAAGTACTCGTACAGCCTCATAACTGTACGATATTTTTAGGTAGCATTCCGCAGGCCAACATTGATGCAATTACTACTGATGAAGATGGACTGGTAACGCTAACTGTTGAAAATCTGGTCAAACAAGGCGACTTGTACGGCATCAAGTATGTCGGTACGCCAATGGCTAGCGGTCTTGTGATGGATGGTTTCAGTGGCGGCGACGGCGGCGCGGAGTAAACGCCAGATCCAGTGCCAAACCCTCTTTAACCCCTTTTTAATATTCTTTTAACGCAAGTAAAATTAGGAATTATTTATGCCTTTACGTAATGATAGTCAGTATGGCGTCGTGCCAATGACCGAGGCAATTAACAAGCTGCCTGCCAATCCAACCATTATCCGTGAGCTTGGCTTGTTTAAGCCATCTTATGAAACCACTACTTCTGTCGCTGTGGAATCCAAAGACGGCGTATTAACGCTAGTTAATGCGGTGCCGCGTGGTACGCCTGGTGAGCCTGTCGTGTCTAAGCTTGGTAATCGCCAAAGCTTTGAGATGTTGCATCTACCTAAGAGTGATATCGTCCGCGCTGACGATGTGCAAAACGTCCGCGCTTTTGGTACTGCTAATAAGGCTGCCACCGTCGCTGAAAAGGTCAACGATAAGCTCGCTGATATGAAGTCAGATATTGAGTTTACCCGTGAGCATCTTATGCTTGGCGCTTTATCCGGTAAGATCCTCAATGCCAATGGCGACCCTATCGTCGATATCTATGATCGCTTTGGCTTAGAGCGACTGAGTATTAACTGGAACTTGTCAGCGACTACCAGTAACGTCGGATTGATGATTGACAAAGCAGTACGTCAGCTGAGCAAAAAGCGCGGCGGCGAAGTCGTTAAGGGCTGGATTGTACTGTGCTCACCAACCTTTATGGACGCAGTAATTTATCACAAAACCGTCACGGCTATCTATGAGCGCTATCAAGAAGGCGCAGCATATCGTAGCGGTGACACCAGCGTTGGCTTTGAGCATAAAAACTTAAAGTTCATTAATTATGACCATGTGTTTGACTCTGGCCTACAAATTACCGAAGGTGAAGCGATTATCTTACCCGCAGGCACTAAGAGTACGTTTAAAGAGTTCTTTGCCCCTGCCGATATGACCGCGACGGTTAATACCAAAGCGCTGCCGTACTACGCAAGCCGTGAAAAGCTCGATCATGATAAAGGCTGGAGCTTGGAGGCGCAATCTAACCCATTGCCGTTACTACTCCGTCCTGAGCTAGTCGCTACGCTGAAGATGACCTAAAACCAAACCCCTTGACTGGCATCAGCTGGTCAAGGACGTTTTACCCAATTAATTACACAAGGTACATACCATGAGCGATGAAAAACCAAAAATCACAGGCTATCGCGTATTAACCCAAGCTGAAATCGACTTGATGAATAAGGTCAAGGCTAAGGGCGCAGAGCTTGGTGAGCTAATCCAAGAGCTAAAAGCTACTGATGGTTTAGATCAGCGCTGGATTGCTACTGGCGCAACCGACATTCAAAAGGGCTTGATGGCGGTGACACGCGGTATTGCCCAGCCTAATAGTTTTTAGGACTGACCATGATAACCCTACAAGACCTAATCAAGCGCTTTGGCGAGTCTGAAATAGCCAAGCTGACAGACAGAGAGGCTTATCAAGTGATTGATGAGTCAGTCGCACAGACAGCTATCGAAGATGCTGAAGGCGAAGTCGCAGGGTATTTGCGAGCAGCTGGATTAGTTACCAAAGACGCTTTGGGTCGTGTGGTTTATCGTAATGGCGCTGAAATACCAGATGATCTAGTACGGCACACTTGTAATATCGCGCGCTATAACTTGTATGACAATGGCGTCACAGAAACGGTCGAAAAGCGCTACGACGATGCGATCAAGTGGCTCGATAAGGTCAAAAAAGACCCAACCATGCTAACCGGTCCTGCCGCGCCTAGTACCAGTACTAGCGGTAGTATCGCAGTGATACCTAATCCAGTACCTAGTCTTTATCAGGATTAATTATGCAAATCAATGTTAACAGTCAACTGCCTGAGCTGCTCGATAATGTCAATGACATCTATCTCAAGCTAGGCGGTGACTTAACGCCATTGATGCGCGGTGTCGGCTCGATACTGGAGAACAGCACCCGCGATAGGTTCCGCACTAAGACTGCGCCCGATGGCAGTACTTGGGCAGACTTAAAGCCGTCTACGCTCAAAGCTAAAAAAGGCCGTGGTAGCAAGATGGTCGAGTATGGCGACTTGATGCGCTCTATTACCAGCTACGCCAATAGCACCTCATCGGCAGTCGGTACCGATAGACCGTATGCTAAATACTCTCAAACGGGCACTAAGAATAGCGATGGCTCTGAAAAAATGGCAGCCCGCCCAATATTTGGTATCTCAACCCAAGACCGTACCGACATCTTGGATTTAATGAACGACTTTATGGCAGGAGTGGTCAATGGCTAATGTACCGGCTTGGAACGATAACGCCTTGGCTTGCTATCCGTATTTGCTCAAGCGTCTGCGTGAAGTGTCACCAGTTAAGCGCGTGTTAGAAGCGGCAGACTTTGCAGCGATTAGCGGCGCTCAGCGTAAGCAAGTCCCGCTTGACGGTGCGGTCTACCTAATACTAGACGGCTACACACCTACGGCGAGCAATGCCAATAGCCGTGAGCAGCTGATTGAGATTGGCTTTAGTGTGATATTAACCAAGCAGCAATTTACTCCAAACCCTGCGGCGGACGATGTCGGTAAGACATTGACGGCACTATCAAAAGCCCTACAAGGCTTTGACCCTAGCGATGAGCAAGGTCGCGCTTTAGTGACTGAGCCATTCGAATCACGCGCCGCGCTACCTATCCAATACGAAGACGGCTTTGCTTTTTTCCCGCTACGCTTTACCTGCGAAGTGGCAATACTTTCTGATAATTAATAAGGATTTTTATGCTTAAACGACACCTAACATCTATGCTCGCGACTGTAATGATGGCGTTAACGACAGGAGTAAAACACTGTTTTCAATCACCACTCACGGCAAATCGAGATCATTGCATTAAATATTCAGTGAGCACCTTGGACTTTCGAGCGCCTTGGTTTGTAATTTCTCACAACTCGCGCAATAACACCCGCACTAAGCCCAAGCGCAAAAAGTAATTAACCCTTAATCAAACTCATGTTAAACCCAATTTAAGTAGCATTTAAACCAGAGGATAAGACTATGGCACAACGAGGTAAGAAGTACAGCGGCGACTTGTTCGCGCGTAAATGGGGTTCTATGGACGGCTTTGTCATGATAGGCAACGTCACCGAACTATCCACAAGTAAAGAATCAGATAGCGATCAGCTGACCAGTACCGGTCGCGGCGAATATGGCGAAGTCATCGAAAACGAAAGCATCCCAGGCCCGACTGAATTGGCAATTAAGTTTAATACGTTTGATAAGCACGCTATGGCGCGCGTCATGATGGGCGAAGCGGTTGACTTGTCTACCACGCCTGTTGAATTTACTGACGAGCCGTTGACTGTCGGTATGAACTGGCTAAAACTGGCTCACCGTGATATCGATGAGACGACGCTCGTACTCACTGACGATACCGCCACCGTTATCCCAGCGGATACTTATGATGTCAATCCGCGTCTAGGTATGGTCAAGTTTAACGATACGAGTACGTTATTGCCAGGCGCGTCAATTACTTATGCAGGTACGACCAAAGGATCGGCAGGCTATCAGATTGATGCTAATACTTTGACCAGCTTACCACTTGAGATGTACTTGGATGGCAAAGACCGTATCTCTGGTCAAGACGGTATTCTGGATCTACCTCATGCTGATCTATCGAGTGATAGCGATATCAACTGGTTTAGCGACGATTGGTGGGAAGGCGGATTATCTGGCCCACTTATCAAAGATGCTGGCAAACCTACTATGCGCTTTATTGAGTATAAATAAATCGTACTGTTAAAGATTATTAGGCAAACCAAAAAAGGGACACCACTTATGGCGTCCCTTTTTTTATGTCATAAAATATAAAATAGTTATTTAATTGTGCATAACTATCTAAACTTAGATATCATAATGCTTTAAAAGTAACTTGAGGCGCTCTTATGGATGATAAGTGTCCTGATTGGATGAGACTATGGTTTGAGGTGTTTTTTATTGATGCGATAGCAATAACTGATGATACGCCGCTACCACTTGGGTGGTGCGTCTATGTTGAGGCATTGCACCTTGAGTAAAGTGCTGCAAAGTAATAAATCGCTTTTAATGGCCTGACTGTTCAGCACTAAATCAAAGTGCTACTATGGCGCAAACGTAGACCAAACGATAGTTAGGAGTGATGATGAAGCGAATATTGGCGTTATTATTGTGTATAAGCTTGGCAGGTTGTGGCGGTGACGACGACATAGAGCCAGTTCGCCAAGCCTTAGAACGCCCTGGCATCCCAAATAATGGCGGCAGTGGCGGCGGCAATCCGAATACGCCCAATTTGCCTACGCCTGACAGCAATAGCTTGTGGGAGTATCAGCAAAACGATAGCTTTAGGAGTGCGCGGATCTACTCAACCAATACCGTGCCTACGTCTAACGAGTTTAACGATGCGACCATGCTAATTACTCTGACGAGATATAATGATGACGATACAGATTCACTCGAATTAACTATAACAGTGCTATTTGCCGATACCGCTTGTGATGTCTCTTGCAACATTCGTTTTAAGAAAAATGGTAGGCCGGGTAGCGTTTATTCAGCTCGCGAGTTTATTGAGCGTGTGTTTACCAACGATAGCTTTGGCGCTAGCGACTTACGTGGCATTATCAAAGATATTCAAGTCTCAAACAATGCCTCTATCACCGTGCCACTAACACAAACCAGCCCAGAGTCACCGACTGAGGGCGAGTTCTTCTTTGACTTTAGCGGCTACGATACCAAATTTATGCGCTAATCTGGCTAATTAACTGAACGTCATCATCTAACCACTACTTATACCAAGTGTGACAATGACCCTAGTACTTTACTAGGGTTTTTTTATGGCCAATCGCTTAGATACTGAGCTGCTCATCACCGCAGGTGTGGACGGCCTACAGCATATCGACAAGCTCATCGCAAAGATAGAAGAAGCTGGCGGCGACACTGACCAGCTCCGTGATGCTGCGCGTCGATTAAATAGCGAGTGGGATGATCTATCCGCTGAAGAGCAAGCGTCGCGCCTACGTGATCTAGGTAATGCCGCTAATGCGGGTGCAGATGATTTAGGTCTACTAAGGCGTCGCACGGATGAACTAGACGATTCTAACGATAGACTAGGTAAAGGCGTCGATAAGGTTAAGGGTGCGTTCAACGGCCTACAAGGGATGCTAGCGACGTTGGGTATCGGTGTCGGCGCGTCCGAACTGCTTGATATGGCGGATAAGTTCAAGACTTTAGAGGCTAGAGTTAGACAAGCCACTGGCGAAGGCATTAATTTTATCAATGGTTTTAGCGGCGTACAAGATATCGCTAATGAGACTTTTACCAGTATCGAAGATACGGGCGAGCTTTTTAGTCGCATCAGCCGCGCTGGTAAAGAGATGAATCTAGCGCAAAAGGATGTGCTATCAGTTACCAAAACCATCAACGAGGCTATCCAGCTCTCAGGCGGTAGCGCCGAGTCTAATCAAGCGGCTATCACCCAGCTCATTCAGGGTCTGCAATCGGGCGTTGTGCGTGGTGAAGAGTTTAACTCCATCATGGAACAGTCGCCTCGACTTGCACGTGCAATGGCTGATGGACTTGGTGTTACGCTCGGCGAGCTACGCGCGATGTCGGCACAAGGTAAGTTGACATCAGAAGTGGTTATCAACGCCGTACAGTCCCAAGGCGATGCTATCCAGTCTGAGTTTGATGCGATGCCATTGACCATAGGTCAGTCGTTAACTCAGCTAAAAAACAACTTTTTAAGCTTCGTTGGCGATATCGATAAGCAGCTCAACTCATCAGGAGGTGTGTCGTCTATTATTCAGAATATGGCGAATAGCTTAGATGAGATTGATCCTGCTACCGTTGATGCCGTAAAAGAAGCTTTCTCTCAGCTAGGTGAAGTCGCTCAAATACTAGCGACAAGCGTATTTACAGTGACAGATAATTTAGCTGACGTTTGGAATGCCTTTGATGGCACGACTGCGGCAGGTGAGCAGGTAGGTTTGCTTACCAAGATTGTTCAAGAGCTATCAATATTTATCGGACATATAGCCGACGGTCTAAAAGGTCTACAAATTGCAAGCGATCTGGCTTGGGGCGGAATGCTGAAAGGCACAAGCCTATTACTTGAAGCTTACGCAAGGTTGACAGGCGGCAGTACTGATGCCGCTGATGCCATGATGGCAAAAGGCGACGAGATGGTTGCCCGCGCCAAACAAAACGCTTTGAATTTTGAGTCCTCAGCAGTAGCCGCTGCCAATAACGCAGCTAAGACACATCAAGAGCGCTTAGATGAAACCGCAGAAAAGTCGCGTCAAGTCTACGAGCAAATGGCAGCAGACGGCACAGCATCAGCAGGCAAGATACAAGAGGCCTATGTCAAAGCTTCCATTGATGCGATCAAAGCTAATGGCGATGTAGTCGATGCAAGACTAGCGGCGGAACTTGCTGAGCAAGGATTGCAAGCCGAAATAAGTGAGACAGGCCGCGTCACCATCAACGTCATGGCTGACCAAGCTGCCGCGATAGATGACATCTCTAGTGCCTCAGCATTACTAGATAAGCAGATTGTTGAGGCAGCAGATTCGTTCAAAACGCTAGGCTTAGATGCTGAGTACTTCGCCACAGGTATGGATAGCAAGGTTACAGCATCGGTCGGCGCATTTAGCGAAGTCGCCAAAATAGCGGGCAATGACACCGCTATGCTTGCTCGCGCTTATAGCGCCGCATCTGAGCAAGTTGGTACCAATGCCCAAGCACAAGCTCTTTTGCAGCAGCAACTCCTTGCGTCTGTCAACGGCAACAGTCAACTCGCTGACGAAGTCAAACGCGTCGCTATCGAACAGCGTAATGCCAAGTCTGCCGCTGACGAGCAAGCTGCCGCCTTGTCCAGACTCGGTATCAACATCGATGCTGTCAATCAAAAAATGAGTGCGTCAGGACTTGAGATGGTCACGACGCTCAGAGCGGGTGTGACTGCTATCAAAGAGCAAGCGACCAGTGCGGACGCTCTCAAGACCGCGCTGTCTCAAGCGCTTGATACCTCTATTGCCGCAGCGCAGACAAAGGCGGACTTTGACGCCATCAATCAGGCACTCAGAGAGACAGGCGTCGCAGGCAAAGTGTCAGCTGAGCAGATGACTTTGATCAAAGCCGGTATGCAAGGCGGCGCAGATGCGGCCAAAGTCGCTGCCGATTCAATCAAGGCGCAAACCCAATCGCTCAATGATAATGTCATCGCGACCACGTATAACACTGATGCTAGCCGTGATAATGCCAATGCCAAAGACAAACAAGCACTTGCTGCCAAAGCGGCTGGCGATGCGGAGCTCGCTGCTGCCGAAAAGTCACGCATAGGCGCAGGCGGCGCGCGTGAGGCGATGCAACAGTATATTGATGTCATTAGTGACCGTATATCAGCCATGTCTGAGCTGGGTGCTACTGAGCAGCAAGTAGGCGATATCCAAGCTAAGTTTTATAAAGACATGGAAGGTTATACAGGCAGTTGGGATCGTATGTCCGCAGGCGCGGATAGATTATCAAGCGAGATTTATCAGCAAGAGCAGCGTTTTATCGATGCCCGCGATGCTGCCGTAGAGATGACCGGTGCCCTTGGTGGTGCTGAGGTGACAAGCAATGATTTATCTCGTGCCCAGCGCGTGCTCAGTCAAGCCACGACGACGACGATTGACGGTCTAGTGCGCATGGATAAGACCACCCTGACCAATCTCCAAAACGCTATCGATGGCGCGCGTGACCGCATGAAAGGTCTATCAGACGATGCAAAGAATACTGCCGATCAATTAGAAGCTACCCTGGCCAAGCTACAAGGTAAAGATGACAAAGCTCGCGAAATCGAGCAAACCAAAAAGCTCTCTGACTTAGAGGCGCTACTCGCAGACGCTCGCAAGCGCGGCAACACAGAAGAAATCAAGCATTACAACGAAGCACTAAGGTTGCAAAAAGAAATCAATCGCGAAGAAGAAAAAGCCGCCCGTGACCGCGAACGCGAAGCCAAACAACGTGAGCAAGAGTCACAAAATCGCAGCGCTAGCACAAACAGCAATGCTAATCGCGGCAATAGCAATAATAACAACAGTCAAAGCGCAAGCGAAGTCGCGGCAATATGGAACGATCGCATCGAACGCGCAAAAACAGAAGCCGCTAAGCAAGCGGTAGATGACTTTATGAAACAACTCAAAGACGAAGCTAAGCGGAGCGCGTAGCATGTGGCAATTACAACGCAATGACAATCAAGCGGTTATGAATTTACATAGCCAGTACTGGTGGTCGGACGAATACAGCTGGTCATCGCTCAAGCAGTCCAAGCCTGTCTACTCGCTATCAGGTGCGATGCACATTGACCAAGGCACGATGCTCGCTGGTCGTCCGATCACGCTTGATTGCTCAAAAGCTCGTATCAAGCGCATGGATATGGAGACGCTACAAGACTGGTCGATGGTACCAGAGTTAAAAATGACGCTGACACATCCAGACGGTCGCACGTTTATAGTGATGTTTGATAGTCCAGCGCTGACAGACATCGAGCCGGTTAAGAACTACCGCGCAGGCGATGAGGAAGGTAACGACCCCTTTAAAGCAAACATCATATTAATGACCGTTTAACCGACGCTCAAACTCTATTTAAAAGCAGCTCAAAGGATTATAAATGGCAACTCCAGAGACTAAGATAAAACGCAGCGACCTACAGTTTTTCCCGTCCGAGCGCCTGACGGATAACGATGATGGTGGCGGTATGCCCTTGGGCACGCCGATCAGTGGCGCGGCCAATGAGTTATTCAATCCAATATCTAGTATCGCCCGTGTCAACGGTGGCTTTTATCTGCGCCTAATTTATGCGGGTGTGTTGCGAGCTGATGATGAGCCGCTCATAGGTTCGTTTGCTGCAATTACTAAGCCGCCAACTGACGACACTGTCAGCTATCTACTCTCACGTGCAACCAAGTTTGGCGAGCTACGTCATGAGTCGCTTGATCGCATTGAGGCGTACAACATTGCGAGTATCGAGTCGCGCATGACGCTACTATCGACGCAATCGCAAAACTCTAAGATTGTGCAAGCGTACCAGCGTCGTGGCGAGCCGTTACCACTCGTCGGTGATGTCTATTGCTTGCGTCAAGACAAGGCAGGATTCGTTAAGCGTGAGCAATATATCCAAGTCAGCCGCGTAACGTCAGAGGATCGCACATTCGTAGAGCAGCGCAGTGGCGCGGTCAAAGAGTTTACCGTGACCGTCGTCAAGATGGAAATATCAAGTGTGTTAGAGGCGGACTTTATCGGTGTGGATTATCCAGCCGAGGGCTATGTCGATGCACCGTGCAAGATCCGTGAGACCAGCGTCGCAGATGCAGCACAGTACTACGGCATAAAGCCACTTGCTGAAGCCATCGCAAAAGACACACAAACTATCCGCATTCCTAGTCTCATGGAAAAGATCGTACCGACAAACCAAATCGAGACATTTTTAACGAATCTAACCGCCGCAGGTCAACGTCAAACGCTATTTGATGGTGCTAAGACGGGCACAGATGGCGTGGTGACACTAGCGATCAACAAATCACATAGCGCTGGTACTACGTCGTCTATTTATTTGGGTAATGCCGCTGTACCTAACAGCATTTCGATAGCGACAAACTCTGGCACGATAACGGACAAGGGCGGTACGTTAGTACTAGGCGATGTGGCTGTCGGTACTATTCGCCAGTCAGCGGGCGAGCTGCTTATTAATGCACCAAGCTTTACAGGCTATATCACATCCGTGTCATTCCGTCCTGCGGGTAGCGAGCTACAAGTGGCTAACACTGCGCGCGAGGATGTAACGATTAACAATCGCAGCAACCTAACGTCGCTCAATATTGATCCACCACCAGCAGTTGGTAGTCTACAAATGAGCTATCGCGCGCAAGGTCAGTGGTATGACCTACGTGATGACGGCACAGGCGTACTACGCGGCGCGTCAGCTGCTCACGGCTCAGGTAGCGTTAACTTTGCGACTGGTGGCGCTCAAGCAACCATGGGTGAGCTACCTGACGTCGGTAGTGCCATTATTTGGTCATGGGGCACGCGCGCTAGATACTTCAATCGCTCAGGTAGTACGACTAACGCTAAGATGGTATTGCAACTTGCGCAAGATGCGGTACCAAGTACGATCTCTTTAGGTTGGACGATTGAGGGCGAGTTAAAAACAGCGGTGTGTGATGCACGCGGTAATATTACAGGCGCATGGACCGGTAAATATGACAGTGCGACACGTCAGATTCGCATCGATACAGGTGCTAATTTTAATCATCATGCGGGATTGTTGGACATTACAGTTACGTACAGTACGGGGGATGCGGATACTTTCGATATAACGCTATCGTCAGTTGATAGTAATAACGAGGTAACGTTTACGACGCCGAGCTTCGCGCCAGGTACATTATCTTTTACGTACCAGCTAGGGTTGCCCGCAGGATATTATAGGGAAAAAAATAATAATGTCGCTACTGCTACTGCACGCGATGACGGTTCGGGCAATATCATTAATGAGAGCGATATTATTGTCGGGTCGATTGACTATGAGACGGGTGTGGGTGTATTTAAGCCTGCAGCGACCAAGCAGGTTATGAAGCCTATATACAAAATATCTGAGATGCTAGTCGGTAACGCAGGCGCTTTTGGCAATGCGGGAGGATCTGGCGGCGCTGTCGTGATGAGGTATCCCTATCTACAAAGTTACGAGTCTGCAAATATAGAGCTGACCTTACCGTACCCCACGTCAACTAGTACGGCTAGGGGTCTGGCATTTGGAGTGGATACCGCCACGGCAGTCACCGAGCAGCTCGCAAGCGGACCGATTGAGATTGATCTACTACCTACCTTTGCTGAAATAGTAATGCCTGCTAGCGTCAATTTTACGTGGACTGGCAAAACTTACTTTGATAAAAACGGCAGTATCTACACCGATCTCAATCCTGTCACTGGCGTATCCACGCCTGTCGGCAGCATCGATTATCAAGCCGCCAAAGTCACCCTGACCAACTGGCAATGGGTAGATGCAACCCAGCCTGTCCTTAAATCACTAGCGACAAGCTTGACGGGCAATCCAATTAGTGCCGTAACGTTTCGCACTCCAAGCTCACCAATTAAGCCTGGCAGCCTTGCACTACGTGCCACCGCTGTTGATGGTACGCTAGTCAGCGCAAAGGTCAATCTATCGGGCGAGCTAAATGCATCAGGCATATCAGGATTCGTCGATACCGAATACGGTCTAGGTGATGTCCAATTTGGCGATTGGGTCACCGCCGCAGGTAACGAGTCAGAGCCGTGGTATAACGCTGACAATATACGCGATGACGGCAAGATTTGGCGTCCCAAGATGGTCTTTGCCAACACCATTACTTACGACACGCGCTCTTTTAGCTTTTTGCCGATCGATGCTAATGTCGTCAAAATCGACACGGTACGCTTGCCACAAGATGGCCGCATACCAATCTTCCGTCGCGGCGACACGATCATCATCGGTAATCGCGTCACAACTGACATTGGCTCAGCGCATACAGGCGGTCAAACCGTCACGCTACCGCGCACTGATGTGACTCGTATCGGTATCAGTGATGTGGACGATAAGCCGGTCAATGCTGAGCTATGGGATTATGACCTCGCTGCTGGGACGATCACTTGGAAAACGCCGCTCGATCTATCCATGTATAAAATGCCGCTCAAAGTTATGCACGCGCAAGAAGAGCGTAACCGCATCATCCAAGCGGACATCGATGGCACACTGACACTACTGTTTGCCATGCGTCGCAGCTATCCTATCGCTGATACGTACGTCTCAAGCGTCTTGATCGGCGGTGATCTACAAGTCCGTGTGTCGATACCCTTTACTCAAAGAAATTGGAATAACGTTTGGCAAGATACGCCAGTCGGTGCGCAACTACTCAACAAGCTTAATCTCAAAGATTACCCGATGATCCTCACAGATGACGGCGCGATCAAAGAGCGCTGGATGATTAAGATGACGGGCACGAATCAGTTTGAGCTGTACGGTGAGACATTAGGCTTTGTGATGCGCGGCGACACGCTGACTGACCTTGCACCGATTAATCCAGCCACTGGCAAACCTTACTTTACGCTACCCAAGCAGGCTTTTGGTGCTGATGCGCCGTGGGCAAGTCAAGATATTATCCGCTTTAACACGTGGGGCACATTGCTACCGATACTGGTGCTGTGCGCTGTCCAACCCAACCCAAACCCGCCTACAGGCACTGACGGATTTACGCAGTGTCTTTATGGTGATACGACTGAGATTAATGTTTAACTAACTAGAGGATGTATTATGTTTACCGATCTATTCCAGCTTGAGCAAAAGCCCGTTACGGTATTTAGTAGCGCCGATACAAACGCACCAATACTTACTAAGGATCCAGGCTCGCTCAAAACTCTGCTCAAAGCGTGTCTGATTACAGGCTATGGCGATAAAGCTTCATTAGGTTGGGAGATGGCTTTTGAAAGTGAGGATCAAAAGAGCGCTGCGTTTAAGAGTACTGATCCGACGGCTAGCCAGTTTTATTTTAAAATTGATAACTCTGGAACAACGACAGCATTATTGTCTGCTTATCAGACAATGACAGCTATTGATAACGGCGCACAACCAATTGCAATTGACAATATTTATGATTTACACGCAAGCTCTTGGCGCTTAATCGGTCATAGCAAGGCGTTTATATTAGTACTAGATATTAGTGTTAAAGGCGACAAAATTGCTTACCCTATACTATTCGGTGACCTCCCCCGACAGGTCGATAGAGTAGAGCCTCTTTGCGTACTGTGGTCTGCTCGTAAAAATAAGGAAAGCAATTATCCGCGGGCGGGGGGTTTGCAAGCAGTTTTGTTTGCTATACCAAATGGTAACTATCATGATGCGGGTTATGGTCCAACAAGTGGTATTAAGTATCAAGTCGGATATCCTTTGCGTATAAACAGTAGTCAAGCCTCGCAAAATTTAAATATTAACACCTGTCGATTTAGTTATGACAGTTTTCATCAGGCGACTGCACTATATGACTATGTATTGTCAGCTTTAAATGACTCTACGTGGACATTTATACCTATGATGTTACCGATATCATCTAAAATTGGTGAAGCATTGAACCTTAGCCTTTTAGACAGTAGCACCATAATGGTTAGTACGGGCTACGAGCCAAACGATCCGCAGTCAAATTCTGCATGTGCAATACCAATTGACTGGTGGTACGCATGATTAGTGCGTTAGCGTATGCCGTCGATTTATTTCCGCGCTCTCGTAAAAAGCGCCGACCATCAAGATTGCCATTAGATTTCACACTTAGTATTGCCAATAAAAATGTAGGATATATTGCGGGCATAGCGGACGGTATAGTAACTGTGCAAGGTAAAGCGGCGAAGCGCGAAATCTGGTGTATGGACGTCAGTGGTCATGTTTGGGTTCGGCGTTTATGGAGTGATGACAATGGTCACTACATGATTACTGGGCTTGATCCTGATAAGCGCTACTTAGTTATGGCACGCGACTACAACAAAGAGTTTGAGCCGTTTGCTTATGACCACGTTAAGCCTGCAACTGATTTAACCACAGATGGGCAACGAGCGTTACGCGAGTCGTGGACAAAATAACGTTAATTGAGGTGATAAATGGCTAACTCATTGCGCCTCATTCTTGCGCGTCATACCAATAGACGCGCAGGTGCTAATGCATTGTCTATGCCGCTTGAGCGCGGGCTGGGTGATTTGCCCTACTTGATGTATGTGTATGCAGACAGTTTGCCGCTTGCACTAGGGCGTAAAGTGAGTGAGCGTTCTAGCGCTAACACGCTGTATATAAGTCTCAGTCAGCCTCTTGGTACGTATGTGCCGATTGTCTATGTGAGCGCTGATGCGCTGCCGTTACCGGTTAACGTTGCCATATCTAAGCGAGCAGCATCAAGCATGTTAGCGTTACCGCTGTCGCGTAAGTTAGGCACAGTTAATGGCAATGTGATACCGCCGCCCGTTATACCAGAGCCTGAGCCGCCACCAGTTGATCCCGAAGAACCTACCAATCCAACCGACCCTACCGACCCTGTTGATCCCGAAGAGCCAGTAGACCCAGAAGTACCGCTAGAATACGCGCCACCGCTAACCGCGCTATCATCATGCATCAGTAGCGTCATTACAGGCGTCAGCACGATCAATCATTGCCGCGCTTGGCATCATGACGGGCATCATATCGCAAATGATCGCGCTGTCATGCGTACAGACGTGATTAACATCGCACAGCGCTACTCGATGCAGATGCGCGGCCTAATACCGATTGCCAATGATACGTTCACGTTGACCTCACAAGTGTATGAGTTAGCATGTGATGCGCGTATTAGTTATATCGCTTTTATACATATAGATAGTGAGCGTGATTTTAAGCACAGCAGCACTATCGGCTATACGCGCTGTGTTAACACTCATAGCGCAAAAGTCGCCCATTATCGCAACTGCGCTACTTTACCACTCACACCAGCGGTTAATTTTGCCACCAGTACTGGCCACAAGGTGCATGGCGTCAGCATTGATAAGTGTCAACGCTCTAAGATTCAGCACGCGGTACAAGTGCCAGACCGCTACTATCCAATACCTGAACCCTCGCCTGACAAGCCGGATAATGTTTGTCGTATTAGACCGCCTAGCAGTGAGCTACCGCTACGCATGGCACGTAAGCGTAACGAGCTGTTACCAAGTAATCTACCGCTGTCGCTGACGTGTTGGCATGATGATCCGCCACCTACTATCCCAAATTTAAGGAGCTATATTGTGCATAACGTAATTAGCGCGACTATCGGCGGTATTGCAGTCGATATACTGTCGTTTGGCATCAAGACAGACATGGACAGCTACTGTTGGCAGGGCGATATCACGATCACTGCTAAGGATTATGCCAAAATCAAGGCAAAGCTGGACGTACCGCGAGGTTCAGAGCCGATGATTAACGTCACGATTAATGGTTTTGTATTCGCATTCATCGCAGAGGAGCAATCACGTAGCCGTAAATTTGCACAAAACAGCCACAGTCTGTCTGGACGCTCGATTACCGCACGTCTGGGCGCAGATTACGCAGGGTCACAAGGCGGATTGATCGAACAAGCGAGCTTTGTCAGCCAAATTGTCGCGCAGCAGCTCAATGGCTTGTCTGTCAGTGTCCTAGATTGGGATATTAACGACTGGCTAGTGCCTGCGCGCACGTACAGCGCCGCCAATAAGACGCCAATCGCAGTCATCAGCGACATTGCAGCCGCTGGTGGCGGTTTTGTCGTCAGCGACCCATCACAAGCGACACTATCAGTCAGACCACGTTGGCCCGTTTCCGCATGGCAGCTTGCGAGTGCTACGCCTGATATGATCGTACCAATCGACGTGATCGTCGATATCAGCGACAAAAAACGCACTAACCCTCGCTATAACACTGTTTTGCTAACAGGCTCTAGCGAAGGCGGCGAGGTTTATCGTCAAACACAAGGTCAAGACGCTGAGGCACCGACGCAAGACCATGCCCTATACACAGATAGAGATGCCATCGTCCCTGCTGGTACAGCAATACTATCTGATAGCGGTACACATGGCGACTATACGCTCAAGATGCGCTGGGCTGATAAATATAGCATTCAACTGGCAGAGCTGGGGCAAGTCTGGCAGATCAACGACCCAGAAGGCGCATGGCGCGGCGTCACGACAGGCGTAAGTGTTAACATTGACCAAGATAATGATGCGCCCACAGCATGGCAGACCGTCACTATCGACCGTTATTTGGACGCCTAGGAGGAATAAATGAACTTATTAAACGAGTTTAGTCAAATACTTAACCGCACCAATCGTGGAGTGGCACGGGTAACAGGACAACGCGGAGGCGGCAGGTTAGTCGCTGAAATACAGTCAGGAGCGACCATATTGCTTGATGGAGAGATGGAGACTGGAAAGAAGGTCTATTACGACAGATTGACTAGCAAAGTCCTTGGCGAAGCGCCTGATGTTATCTACTCGCAATACGGCGTTTAATAAGCGTTTAAAGCATGTATAATCGTAAGCGTTTAATACTACATATCTATGCACAATTAAACGCTTTTTACGTTTTTACAAATGCAAAACTAAATGCTTATTTATGCAAAACTAATCGCCGTTTTACATTATAAATAGCTGTCATCTCACAAATAACCATTTTAAAAAAGGAATCGCTATGTGCGGAATCGTAGGCGCTGTCGCT
>NZ_JBQQFC010000004.1:0-39817 GCF_052258445.1 Psychrobacter sp. T6-1 | reverse complement strand
TGATGTCTCCTGGCAGCGTAGGCTTAAAGTTGTATCCGCAGCTTTTGAGCTTACAACAACAGTATCCACAGTTGGTGATTGACTATCGCTTTGCACCAAATAGCGATATAGAGCGAGCGCTTGCGAATCACGACATTGATATTGGATTTATGACGGATATCTCAGATGATGAGGGAATAAGTTGCCAGTCAATAGCTCAAGAAGCGCTGATACTGGTGACGCCTGCGACTACTAATGAACCAAGTTGGGAGGCGCTCATTGAGCTTGGGTTTATCGATCATCCTGACGGTGCTCATCATGCCAGTATGCTACTGAGCGCCAATTATAGCGAGTTCCAGCATATTAATGACTTTAAGAAAAAAGGGTTTTCTAATCAAATTGGCTTGATTTTGGAGCCTGTTAGTAGGGGGCTTGGCTTTACCGTATTACCAGCACACGCGGTTGCAGCGTACGCAAACCCTGAGCTTATTAGCAGTCATCGTTTGCCAATACCAGTGAGTGAAACGTTATATCTTGCCGTGCGGCGACAGCAAGCCCTATCTAATAGAATGCACACTGTCATTAACGAGGTAAAAAAGTGGTTGTAAAATTATAAAGAATAGCGATATTTAGATTTGATGTTAGTCAATGAATGAACTTGCGGGCTATTTCTATTTCATAACTTGCCCTAGCTTCATGGCAGCGGCAATATTGACCGCGGTAGTCTCAATATTTTCATAAGCGTTGTTTAGTACCTTATCAAGGGTGTCCAGCTTTTGAATACTCGGCATGACGACGTCAAACCCAGTAGTCTGAGTAGGATTTAAGCCGTCAACGCTACCGCAAATAGCGATTATAGGCTTATCATTTGCTTTTGCCATCATGCTAATACCGCCAGCGACTTTACCCATTAAAGTCTGCGCATCAAGCTTGCCTTCACCAGTAATCACCAAATCAGCGCTAGCAATATGCTCTTCTAGACTAACGGCCTCAGCCACGGTATCAAAGCCTGATTTAAGATTAGCTTCGCAAAATGTCGTTAAGGCAAAGCCAAGACCGCCTGCTGCCCCTGCGCCTGATATATTTTGACAGTCCTGATAGCCATGCTGTCCAGATACCATTGCAAAGTTATTTAATGCTTTGTCCAGTAGTTTAACTTGCTGTGGGTTAGCTCCTTTTTGCGGGCCAAAGATAGCGCTCGCGCCAGATTCGCCGCATAACGGATTGGTCACATCGCAAGCGGCTTCAAAGACCGTATCTCGCAGCTTTGGATGAAGGGTTGAGCCGTCTATCTGCTTTAAGTTGGCCAGTTCGTTACCGCCTTGCGCCAAAGGCTTGCCATCATGGTCATAGAAACTCATTCCTAAGGCCATGAGCATACCAAGACCAGCATCATTGGTGGCACTGCCGCCCAGACCGATAATGATGCGTTTGACGCCTTCGCTCAAAGCATCAGCGATAAGTTCGCCAACACCGTAGCTACTGGCAATGAGTGGATTTCTTTCTTCGTTCGTTAATAAGTGCAGACCGCAGGCTTGCGCGATTTCAATCACGGCAGTCTTATTTTCTAATAGCAGATACTTGGCAGTAATCGGTCGCATTAATGGATCATTCACATCTACGTTTTTCCAGCGTCCACCAAGCGCGTAGGACAACATCGCAGAGGTGCCTTCACCGCCATCTGCCATGGGTAATAAACTATAGTCGGCATCAGGAAAAACCTGATTAAATCCAGATTGGATAGCGCGGCACACCTCGATTGCTTCTAGGCTTTCTTTAAACGAGTCAGGGGCGATTAAAATTTTCATGAAGTGCTCTTGGAATTATGCAAGTTTGGCTCGTGCAACTAGTCTAATCATATCATTATAAATGGGATAATCTGCTACCATAGTGCCCTGTTCCATTTATAACCTTTAGGATGATAGCCTTGACCACTTTTACCGCGCCAACCATTGCCAATACAGAAAATAATAACCTACGTCAGCAGCTACAACAGATTATAGACCTAAAGACCAAACCACTTGGCGCACTGGGTCGCTTAGAGGCATTGGCACTGCAATTGGGCATGATTCAAGGGACGCTCACACCGCATATTGAACAGCCACAGATTCGAGTATTTGTTGCTGATCATGGTTTAACTAAGCATGGAACCTCAGCCTATCCAAGTGCCGTCACTGCGCAAATGGTATATAATTTCTTGCAAGGTGGTGCTGCTATCAATGTCTTGGCACGTCAGCACAATATCGAGCTAAAGGTAGTCGACGCTGGGGTGGATGCAGACTTTGCCAATTCTCCTTTTAAAGACCATCCACAATTGCTTGACTACAAAGTACGACATGGTAGCCGAGACGCGCTAACAGAGCCCGCCATGACCGAAGCGGAGTGCTTAGCTGCGCTAAATAATGGCATGAAAGTGGCCGAAGATTTAGCAGGTAATCTGTTGATCGTCGGTGAGATGGGCATTGGCAACACATCAGCGGCGAGTCTTTTACTGGCACGATTAGGTGATGTACCGATTGCTGATTGTATTGGTCGTGGTACCGGTCTCGATGATACAGGTCTACAGCATAAGACGGATATTTTAACGCAAGTATTGGTACGTCATAGCGAGGCACAGTCTCCATTGGACGCGCTTGCTGCATTAGGCGGGCTTGAGATAGCCATGATGGCAGGTGCGCTGATTCAGACCGCCAGTGAACGACATATTTTATTAATCGATGGCTTTATTGCCAGCAGTGCTTTACTGGTTGCGGAGCGCCTAGCGCCTGGTGTCGCCCAATATGCTATTTTTGCCCATCATTCAGTCGAGCCAGGACATGCGCATTTATTAAAATTACTAAACGCTGAGCCGTTACTTAATATGGGTATGCGCTTGGGCGAAGGTAGCGGCGCGGCGCTTGCTTATCCATTATTGCAGTCCGCTTGTGCCATTATCAATGAGATGGCAAGCTTTAGTGATGCGGGTATTAGTGAGCAAAACAACTAATGTCACAGCCATTAAAGCAGGAATCAAAACAGTCATTAAATCAGCCAGAGCCGTCACAGCAGTCATCGTCTAAAGTAAGTGTTGGGCAGTTTATAAAGCACGAATGGATATTGTTACTGGTCGCCATTCAGTTTTTGACCCGATTGCCAGTTCCGCCATTCAAAAATTATAATCCCCAATGGCTACACCAGAGCAGCCGTCATTTTCCCGCAGTCGGTTTGCTGGTTGGACTACTTTGCGCTGGCGTGTTTTGGCTTGCTAGTGTTTTATTCACGCCCCTCGTTGCTGCGGTGCTAAGTACGGTATTCGGGATTAAGCTCACGGGTGCTTTTCACGAAGACGGTCTTGCGGATAGTTGCGATGGTTTGGGGGGCGGTCTGACTCGCGAGCGCACGCTGACTATCATGAAAGACTCGCGCTTGGGGACATATGGCGTGTTAGGGTTAATCTCTGCGCTATTACTAAAGATTTCTTTATTAGCCACCATGCCGTTATTGGTAGCTATTGTCGCGCTGATTATTGGCCATACTGCGTCGCGTTTGCTATGTATTAGCCTGCTTGTGCTGCTGCCGTATGGCGGTGAGATAGAACATGCCAAAGCCAAGCCTATGGCGCAGCAGTTGACAGCGTTACAAGGATTGTTCAGTAGTGGTTGGTTGCTCGTGGCAGGAGTTTTAGTAATGGTTATATCTCCTAATGCCATACAGCAGATTAGCATCGGTCAGTGGTTATTAGCCTTAGTGTTGGCGCTAGTTGCCACTGAATATATGCGGCGCTTATTACGTAGGCGTCTGGATGGCTATACTGGCGATGGTTTAGGGGCGACACAACAGCTGAGTGAAGTCGCTATTTATGCTGGGCTCGCTGCCTCTATACCTTTTTTATAATTCAAAAGAAATCTTTAGAAAAGGCTAATCAATTAATGACTCTTTACATTTGGCGTCATCCTAAACCTATTGCTGCTGAGGGTATTTGTATTGGGCAAACGGACATAGGGGTAGATAGGCGTAAATTAAAGCGTCTTGCCAATCAAATCGAGCGATTTACCCGTTTGCATCAATTACCTAAAGTCATTTGGGTAAGCCCATTACAACGCTCCCTAAAAGTCGGACAGATACTGGCGCAACGTGGTTTTCAGTATCGAGTCGCGCCTGAGCTTGCTGAGATTAATTTTGGCGAATGGGATGGTCGCCCTTGGGAGCAAATCGCTAAGCAAGAGATTGACGACTGGTGCGATAACTTTGCGCACTTTACGCCAGATAATGGGGAAAGTCTGCAGCAGCTATTTGACCGTGTTGAAGGCTGGTTGGCGAAAAGGCTCGTTGAACAAGGCAACACCCCAATACTAGCAATAGGTCATGCGGGCTGGATTAATGCTGCCAAGATGATTACCAGTGGACAAGATATACCACAAGTCGCTGCCGACTGGCCACGTTCAGTGGATTATCTAGAGCGCATTGATATAGCATTGTCTTTATGATTTGATGCTCTTTGAAGACATTGAGAAGTGAGTAGTCAGACACCCTTTATGTTCAGAAATGAACGTAAACTATATATTGCTATTTTTAAACAGGTACCTAATCATTAAAGCTATGAAGTTTAGACAAGATATCAACGGTCTTAGAGCTATTGCAGTCATCGCTGTAGTACTGTTCCATTTCAACGCTTCTTGGATGCCAGGCGGTTTTGCAGGCGTTGATGTCTTCTTCGTCATTTCAGGTTTTTTGATGACAGGGATAATATTTCGAGATATTGATCAAAAAAGATTTTCGCTTTCGAGATTTTATGTGGCTCGTGCGAATAGAATTATTCCAGCCCTTGCACTGCTTTGTACGGTGCTGCTTATCTTTGGTTGGTTTTTTCTAACGCCGCCTGAGTATCGACGTTTAGCGAAGCATGCGGCTACGAGCATAGGTTTTGTCTCCAACTTTATTTACGGCACAGAAACAGGCTATTTCGATGTGGCATCTCATGAGAAGTGGTTATTGCACAGCTGGTCGTTGTCAGTGGAGTGGCAGTTTTATATTGTTTATCCGCTGATATTGGTTGCCCTAAATAAGCTTGTGTCTTTAAAAGCTATGCGCATTATAGTGCTGCTATCGACAGTGTTTGGTTTCTTATTTAGTGCCATAGCAACTTATCAATGGCCTGTTTTGTCTTACTATTATCTGCCTACTAGAGCTTGGGAGATGATGCTTGGCGGGGTCGCTTATCTTTATCCTTTTACTCTAAAACCGCAACAAAAAAGAGCGCTTGAATGGATAGGGCTATTCCTAATAATTGGCTCTTACTTTTTAATATCAGCTGCTAATCCTTGGCCAGGTTATTTGGCTGCTTTTCCTGTAGTCGGTGCTTTTTTAGTTATTCAAGCGCAGCGTGATACTAGTGTATTCACTAGCAATATTATCTTTCAAAAATTAGGGGCTTGGTCTTATTCGATTTATCTATGGCATTGGCCTTTGGTCGTCGCTATATACTATTTTTCATTGAGTGAGGCTTATATTTATCTGGGCATGGCACTCTCAATTGTGCTGGGGTTTTTGAGTTATAAATACGTAGAAAATATTCGGTTTAAAAAAGCACTTACGAACCGTTCTAGTTATTTTTATAATAAACCGCTTTTGATGGCAGTAGTTATCATAGTCATAGGTGGTACCTTGTACGCTAAATCTGATGAGATCACGCCCCATAGGTTGACAACAGATCAGATATCCATCATTAATCAGCAACAAGAGGATCCTAGAGAAGCCGTTTGCGGTAAAGTTGAAAATGGTCACTCTCCTGCTTGTATTTATGGCGAGGGTGAAATCAAAGCTATTGTTATAGGCGACAGCCACGCTCAAGCTCAAAATGTTGCTATTGGTGACAGAGCGGCGCTTCACGGAGGCAGTATTGTAAGCTTTGGTATGGCAGCTTGTCCTACGATAAAAGGGGTATTCAAAGTTGACGATAATGGCAAAAACCCAGATTATAATTGCGGACAGCTGGTAGCTAACGTTATTACTACCGTGGCGACACAGTATCCAGATATACCTGTTATTATCATAAACCGCGTGTCTGAATACCTGAATGGTCCCAACGAAGAAACCACTACTTTCTCCTTATCACCCAATAAATTTGTCGATAAGATTTTTATGGACATAACAGATGACTACAAAGAAAACATAACGGGTCATATGGTTGATACGATATGTGAATTCGCTAAAAACCATCCTGTTTATTTACTCAAACCTACGCCTGAAATGAAGAAAGATGTGCCTATCACTATGTTTAGATCAATACTATTGAAAGGCGCTAATAGCAATATTAAGATGCCAGTTGATGAATATGACCAGCGTCATCAAGATGCTTTTAGAATGCAAAACGAAGCAGCAGAGCAATGCGGTGCAAAAATACTAGATCCTCTTCCTTACTTGTGTGACAAACAATGGTGTTACGGCGATATAGATAAGGTACCTCTTTATTTAGATGATGATCACTTAAGCCTCTACGGCTCAAAAGTCATCGCGCCCGTTTATGACGAAGTGTTAATTTCAAATTA
This sequence comes from Psychrobacter sp. T6-1, assembly GCF_052258445.1. Taxonomy (NCBI): domain Bacteria; kingdom Pseudomonadati; phylum Pseudomonadota; class Gammaproteobacteria; order Moraxellales; family Moraxellaceae; genus Psychrobacter; species Psychrobacter sp. T6-1. Next base: position 33,311 of record NZ_JBQQFC010000004.1, on the reverse strand, counting down.
ATGGCACATTTTTAGCCTTTAATATGATTCATCATCAAATCTATAAATACAAAAAAGCCAGCAACATAGAGTCACTGGCTTTCTTTAGACTTAAACGAGATGTTCTAAAAATTACTCTTCAGAAGTCTCTTCGCTCTCAGCATTGTCTTCTTCTACGTCAGCATCTTCGTCATCGCCATCTTCAGAAAGAATGGTGACCAAGATAGTTGCCGTAACGTCATGATGCAGCTGAATATCAACACTGTACTCGCCGATTTGACGTAGCGTGCCTTCAGGCAGCTTAATCTCAGCGCGGTCTACTTCTAGACCTGAGTTAGTCAAAGCTTCAGCGATATCGCGCGTACCAATAGAACCAAATAGCTTGCCTTCGTCGCCTGATTTTGCACGCATAATGACATTAACGTCAGTTAGCGCATCAGCACGTTCTTGAGCAGTAGCGACTTCTTTAGCTTCTTCAGCTTCAAGTTCAGCGCGGCGCGCTTCGAACTTTTCGATATTCGCTTTAGTAGCAGGTAGAGCCTTGCCATGAGGGATAAGAAAGTTACGTCCGTAACCTGGTTTTACATCGACAGTTTCACCGAGTTTACCCAGGTTGACGATACGCTGTAACAAAATAATTTGCATGAGTCACTCCTAGTTAACAGTTAACCCTGATGATTATCAGTGTACGGTAATAGCGACAAATAGCGAGCTTGCTTAATAGCAGTGGCAAGCTGACGCTGATACTTTGTAGACGTACCGGTAATACGGCTCGGTACGATTTTGCCATTGTCACTGATGTACTGTTTTAGCAATTCAACATCTTTATAATCGATGTGAGTGATGCCCTCAGCAGTGAAACGGCAGAATTTGCGACGGCGATAGAAACGTGCCATAAGTATTCTCCTTTAATTAGTCTTCACTGTTGTCGTTATCATTGTCGTCTGAACGACGTGGAGTAGTAGCTTTGCGTGCACGTTTTTCATCGGCATTTTTAGCTAACTGCGACTCTTCAGTGACCGCTTCATCACGGCGCATGACTAAGCTACGGATGATGGCGTCGTTATAACGGAACAGCTCTTCAAGCTCAGCTAAAGTCTCACCGTCAGTTTCAACGTTAAATAAAACGTAATGAGCTTTGTGAATCTTGTTGATTGGATAAGCCAGTTGACGGCGGCCCCAATCTTCTAGGCGGTGGATTGCGCCGCCATTGTCTTGAACTAACTTGATGTAGCGCTCAACCATGCCGACCACCTGGTCGCTTTGGTCTGGGTGTACAAGTAACACCAGTTCGTAATGTCGCATTTGGACTCCTTACGGATTAGTAGCTACCGGCCCTATGCAGGTAGCAAGGAGATTTATAAGGTAAACTTAGTCTTAAATTTTATAAAATGTAGTGTCAGCTTTTATAAGCATTAGATTTTATAAAGTAGGGACGAGAAGCTTAGGATATAAAGCGCCGTATTATAGCAGCACTCAAAGGTTAATACAAAGTCTAATATCATATCTTCGAAAACAATACTTTCGAAAGCGAGCACTCACAAAAAAGCAGCGACCAAGCGCTGCTCATTCTGTACTGATTTGCACCTACTTTATTTTTGGCTGTTTGACCAACTGGCTACTATCCGCTTTTACCACTAAGGTTTTAGCTAGTTTATCATGCCAACCAATGTTCTCAGCACTTTTAGACGCCATATAATAATGTACGGCAATGACGACAAAACCTAAAAAGCTAGTAAAAGAAAACAACAAGTTATAAATAATAAATAGCAACAAGGTACGCATACCGATCAGTTTGATAAATGACGGCAGGCGATGAGTCGTTTGATCAACAACGCGAATACCTGTGAGTAGCTTACCTAATGACTGTCCGCGCATAGTGATGAACACCAGCTGCAAAGCAAATAGACCAAACACCATCACTTGCGACATCATCAACGTAGAGCTTGGCAAGCTCTCCATCAAGGTCATAGAATACTGATAAGCGGCGTCCATATCTTGGATGTTTTCAAACTTGCTATAGTCAATATCAAGCTTAGTCAGCGCAAGTACCAAAGGCAAAATCGCAAGTACATATAACAATGCATTAATAACCGTTGCTAGCATGCGAGACATGATAGGCGCTAATACCACATCGCCGAGCACCTTGTCCGTCGCTAGCGCCTTAGGGCTAGATTTATTGAGTGAGACATTATTTGGCTTATGCAGAGGATTACTCGTCATGCCACCTTTGACGTCCGCTTTTGGGCGCTCAGGTTTGCCGTACAATCTATCAAGAGAGACGTTGTTGCCACCTTGAGCGCTGTTGGGCGTATCCTCTGGAAACACGGTCACATTATTAATAATTGAATCGTCATGACTGGTATCATTAGTCACAACTGTGCTGGGTCTGTACACAGGCTGATTGCCCGTCAGATTACCGATTCGTTGCCACTGATCTAAACCTTCATGCCATATCAGATCGTCCAGCGTCACTTCACCAGAGGCCAGCATGATGTTGAGCTGGTTTAAATCATAAGGACCTGCTTGTACGTTATTTCGAGCGAGAAAAATTTGCATAGTAGGTTATTTCTTAATTCGCTATTTATGAATTATGGTATTGGGTCAAAGTTGCTTATAACAAGAGCACTGTCATAAAGCCAGCACTAACTCTAAGTACCTTATTGTAAACGTTTGCAATAGCTTTTGTCAGCCAAACTTTGCCAGTTAAAAATAGTTAAAGAGTAAATACAACTTAGGGCCTGCCTGCCATCTCATTAAAAACAATGAAAATGAGCAAACAAACCCTAAAAGGTAGTGCTAATGACTCTTTATGCTGACGTTACGCAACTTATAAATAATTATGAGTCGCTACAAAACGCTATTTAGCTTCTTCACCTGCTAAGAAGAACCAAGTATCTAGGACTGAGTCTGGATTTAGTGACACCGAGGTAATCCCTTGCTCCATAAGCCAAAACGCTAGATCGGGATGATCCGATGGCCCCTGACCACAGATACCGATGTATTTACCCGCCTTGTTACAAGCTTCAATAGCCATAGACAGCAGCTTTTTGACAGCTGGATCACGCTCATCAAATAAGTGTGAGACGATACCTGAATCACGATCAAGACCTAGGGTGAGCTGGGTTAAATCGTTTGAACCAATCGAGAAGCCATCAAAATGCTCTAAGAACTCATCAGCGAGCAGAGCGTTGGTTGGCAGCTCACACATCATGATAATGCGTAGACCGTTCTCGCCGCGTTTAAGACCATTATTTTCTAGTAATTCAATGACTTGCGCCGCTTCATCAACGGTACGCACAAATGGAATCATAATCTCGACGTTGGTCAAACCCATCTCGTCACGTACGCGTTTGAGCGCTTTACACTCAAGCTCAAAGCAGTCACGGAAGTTGTCAGAGACATAACGACTGGCGCCGCGGAAACCGAGCATTGGGTTTTCTTCTGATGGCTCGTATAACTTACCGCCCAAAAGATTGGCATATTCGTTTGATTTGAAATCTGACATACGTACGATAACCGGCTGATCCATAAAGGCAACAGCGAGCGTTGAGATACCTTCAACCAATTTATCAACATAAAAATCAACAGGTGACGCATAGCCTGCAATACGCTCAGTGATGGCTTGTGATATCTCACGCGGCAGACTATTCATGTTCAGCAATGCTTTTGGATGCACGCCAATCATACGGTTGATAATAAATTCAAGGCGGGCAAGACCAATGCCTTCGTTTGGCATCTGTGCAAATGAGAAGGCGCGGTCTGGATTACCGACGTTCATCATAATCTTAAAGGCAAGCTCTGGCATAGACTCAATAGAGTTGGTCTGCACGTCAAAGTCGATCTGACCTTCGTAGATGAAGCCTGTATCGCCTTCAGCACAAGAAGCAGTCACGTCTTGACCATCGACCAAAATTTCAGTGGCATTACCACAACCGACGATAGCAGGAACGCCAAGCTCGCGCGCGATAATAGCCGCGTGACAAGTACGCCCACCTCGATTGGTGATAATAGCAGAGGCACGCTTCATGACCGGTTCCCAATCAGGATCGGTCATATCAGAGACTAAGACATCACCGTCCTCAACCTTGTCCATCTCGTTCAAATTACTGACAACGCGCACTTTACCTGAACCGATACGCTGACCGATTGAGCGACCCTCACAAAGGACTTTGGCGTCGCCTGTGTTGATAACGTAGCGTTCCATAACGTTGCTGTCTTGACGGCTCTTGACGGTCTCAGGACGCGCTTGGACGATGAAGATCTCGCCGCTATCACCGTCTTTGGCCCATTCGATATCCATTGACTGACCATAGTGCTTTTCGATGACCACCGCTTGCTTAGCAAGTTCGGTCAGCTCATTGGTCGATAATGAGAACTGCATGCGCTCTTGTTTTTCGACATCAATGACTTTAACAGATTTAGCCGTGCTGCCTTCATCGCCGTAGACCATTTTCTTGTGTTTGCTGCCCAAGTTGCGGCGAACCACAGAAGGCTTATCATTAGCAAGCAGGCGCTTAGAGACATAAAACTCATCAGGGTTGACCGCGCCTTGCACGACCATCTCGCCCAAGCCATAGCTTGAAGTGATAAAGACCACTTCATCAAAACCACTTTCGGTATCTAGCGTGAACATGACGCCCGCAGCGCCCGTCTCTGAGCGTACCATACGCTGAATACCAGCAGATAGCGCCACGCCTTCGTGCTCAAAGCCTTTATGTACGCGATAAGAGATAGCACGGTCATTGTACAAGGAAGAAAAGACTTCTTTAATAGCGACAAGCACGTTATCGATGCCGCGAATGTTCAGATAAGTCTCTTGTTGACCAGCAAATGAGGCATCAGGTAGATCCTCTGCTGTCGCTGACGAACGGACGGCAACCGCGACGTCTTCGCCGCCACTCATCTCTTCAAACGCTTGACGTACCTCTTTTTCAAGATCTTCTGGCAGCTCTTGCTCTATGATCCAATTACGGATTTTTTTACCCGTAGCAGCAAGCTTATTAACGTCATTAACATCTAAGACTTTAAGCTCATTGTTAATCTTATCAAGCAAACCCGTTTCTGTTAAAAAACGGTTAAAAGCATCTGCCGTAGTCGCAAAGCCGCCAGGAACACTAACGCCCAAATCAGATAGGTGACTGATCATCTCACCGAGTGACGCATTCTTGCCGCCAACCGTATCAATGTCGTTTTTTCCTAGCTGATCTAGATTGATTACAAGTGCTGAAGAGTGCGCTGCCATGATAACTCCAAAAAATAAGGTTATTTAGTAAGGATTATAATGGTGGATTATAACGCTATATTTAGCAGATTTCGAGAGGTGCAATCAAAATTTTTTGAAAATTTACAAACTATAGCGTCAAAAAAGTAGTTTTTACCAAATTAAGTCTATCAATACCATAAACAGACTATATTGATGTATAAGACAATAGTATGGCGCTTGGCTCAAATCTGGGGCAGTTATGGTAACATTGGTTGGGATTACTGACTTATATATAGGTATAATGACTACAATCAATTGAGGTACTTAGCTATGTATTCAAGCCATCCATCCGAACCAGACATGCCTACTATTCAAAATCATCATGCGCTCAGCTTAGACAACTCACAAACGATAAGAACGGCGTTTTTTATATCAGACGGTACTGCTATCACTGCTGAGACTTTGGGTCGCTCTATTTTGAGTCAGTTCGCCTCAGTACCTTTTGAGACCAAAGTATTGCCTTATGTCGATAGCCTAGAGCGTGCTGAGAGCGCGGTTGAGCAGATTAATTTGGCTTATCAGCGTGATGGTTTACTGCCTTTTGTTTTTGATACGATTGTGAGCGACCAGATTAGAGAAAAAATCAATTCTGCGCATAGCTGCAACTTGGATATGTATGAGGGTTTGATTGGGCGCATTGCAGAGGAAATAGGGGTTGAGCCAGACGCGCACTCAGGCCATGCTCATGATAATGTAGACTCTGAAACTTATAAAGAGCGCATCGATGCGGTGCATTTTGCTCTGGATAATGATGATGGCGCGCGTACTCGTCATTATAGTATGGCAGATATCATCTTAATTGGTGTCTCACGCTCAGGCAAAACGCCAACCTCTTTATACTTAGCGCTACAATTTGGTATTCGCGCCGCCAACTATCCACTAACCGAAGATGACTTGTACGATAATCAACTGCCCAAATCACTACGTGAGCACAAAGACAAGCTGTTTGGTCTGATGATTGACACCGATCGTTTGGTAAAGATACGCCAAGAGCGCCGAGCAGGCAGCCGCTATTCTAGCTATCAGCAGGTGCAACAAGAACAGCGCGCCATACAAGGTATTTATACCTCACAAGGTATACCCAATCTTGATGTTTCAGAGATGTCTGTTGAAGAGATCGCCACGCGTATATTGCAAATGACGGGTCTTAAACGCCGTATTGGTTAGGGCGTGTTTGATACTTAAGTTTTAGATACTTAAGTTTTAAGTGTTTAAGTTTTAAGTGTTTAGATTTTAATAGCGTCATAATAAAACTCAATTAAATAGATAGCATGGCTATCGTAAATAAAGAGGGTCCAATGGGAAGTAAAAATAAGAACGAGACGACAGATCAAAAAGACATCAATCATGATGAGACCAATAACGTTGGTGAAGATACGCAGACTGAGGTCTCAAATAAAGAGGGCGGCAAAGTTGCGCTGCCAGAGCAGACACACGATCAGAGCAAACAGGAAAAAATTGAACAAACGCACGAGCAAGTCACTGATGATGTTATGCATCACCCCGATTTGGTTAACCCGCTCGATGATAAGCGTATCGATATCAAATCAGGCTTTACCAAAGACTCACAGCGTATCAAAGGCGATAAGCATGATTTTGAGTACGATGCTGTCATCCTAGGAGCCGGTCCCGCTGGTGAAGCGGCTGCTATGAAGCTGACTAAGTCTGGCAAAAAAGTCGCCGTCATCGATCCACGTGATCAGGTTGGTGGCAACTCAACGCACGTCGGCACTATTCCAAGTAAAGCCCTTCGCCAATCGGTATTTAACCTCATTAATTTTCGCCGTGATCCTATGTTTACCAAGGCGCTTGAGTATCAGCAAGTCCCACTTAACAAAGTACTGGCGAACGCACGCAAGGTCATACGCAGTCAGGTTAGTACCCATACGCGCTTTTATGAGCGCAATAGAATCGATGTGATTCAAGGTTGGGCAAGCTTCGTCGATGCCAATACCTTGCGCGTTGAAACGGATGAAAACATCTTTGAAACCGTCACCTTCAACAAAGCCATTATTACCGTGGGTAGCCGTCCTTATCGTCCTGATATCTTAGACTTTGATCATCCGCGAGTTTTTGATTCTGACAAAATTCTTCAGATGGATTATGTTGTCAGAAAGATCATTATCTATGGTGCTGGCGTGATTGGCTGTGAGTACGCTTCTATCTTTACCGGTCTTGGTTATAAAGTTGATCTGATCAATAATCAGGGCAAACTGCTCAGCTACTTAGATAGTGAGATCAGCGACGCTCTAGCGCATGACTTTAGACAATTTGGTGTGCTTATCCGTAATAATGAGGAAATTGATCATCTTGAGACACATGATGATCATGTGGTCTTGTATCTAAAGAGTGGTAAGAAAATCAAATCCGACGCTATTTTGTGGTCAAATGGACGCTCAGGAAACACAGAAGGGCTAAATTTAGCAGCAATTGGTTTAGAGGCCAATAGCCGTGGTCAGCTCAAAGTCGATGATACATACCGTACTGAGGTTGAGAACATTTACGCGGCAGGTGACGTCATCGGTTGGCCCTCTCTTGCCTCTGCCGCTTATGATCAGGGGCGCTGCGCGGCGGCATTTATGACAGGGGATAGCGACGCAGAACCGGTCTCTAGCGTGCCAACGGGTATCTATACCATTCCTGAGATCTCAAGTATCGGCAAGACAGAGCAGGAGCTCACGGACGAAAAGGTTCCTTATGAGGTCGGGCAGGCGTTCTTTAAGCATCTAGCGCGCGCACAAATCATCGGTGAGCGTACTGGCGTACTCAAAATACTCTTTCATCGTGAGACGCTAGAGATACTAGGTATTCATTGCTACGGTAACCATGCCTCAGAGATTATTCATATCGGACAGGCGGTGATGAAATGTAACGCAACGCTTGAATATTTTGTCAATACCACCTTTAACTACCCAACGATGGCAGAGGCGTACCGAGTAGCGGCGCTAAATGGTCTCAATCGGGTATTTTAATTATCCTGTGAATTGAAAAGTAACTTAGATTTAATATTAAAAAACGTCTACTTAACGGTAGGCGTTTTTTTTTAAAGTAGGGTTAGGATACTTTAGGTTCGGTACGCTTACGCAAAAGCAGCAATAGGACAAAGTACAATAGCCACAAACCCGCCAGCGCATAAAAGCCTGTAGCGACTTGAGAGAAGCTTGCGCCCATCTGATTAAGCTGTACTGAGGTGTTAATCGCAGGCGTCGTCGGTACCAGCCAGCGCAGCACTTGTAGCACCTCAGGCAATTGACTGGCAGGCCAAGGATAACCACTGACAAAAAACAGCGGTAGCGAGCTGAAAATAAGAATTTGCATGCTTCGCTCGCGCTGACGCAGCCAAAGTCCAAACACGCAGCCGAGGGTCGCCACCGTCGGGCAGAACAGCGTCAAGAACAACAAGCTACCAAGCATGTTTTGTCCACGCGGATAATTATTAAGCTCAAACGTCCAGCCATAATAAAAACAGCCCACAACGAAGCTTAGCGTAGCAAAGGCTGCGATACGCCCAAGCCAACCGCGAATAGAGGTGGCGTGCCTGCGCTGCTCATACCAAGTTCCGATGAGCATGGCGACAGCAATCAGTAAGGTCTGCTGCAAAATAATAATAGATACCGCAGGTACGACATAAGCGCCATAGCCTTCGGTTTGATTATATAAAGGGACGATCTGTAGCGGCACGGCCTGCGTGTTTTGGGCAGCAGTAGACGCATAAGCCCCTTGAGCGACGTTTTTTTTGACCTCAATGCCTGCCGACACCGTACTGACTGCCTGCAAAAACCCCATCTGTACGTTTTTGTTTAATAAGAAATAGCCGCCATTACCCAATACGCTGACACTCGCCGCTTTTCCTGAGAGTACTTGCTGCTCAAGCCCGCTTGGGATAATCATAAAGCCTGCGATGTCATCCAACCATATGGCAGCTTTGGCGTCTTGCTCAGTAGCGAACGACCGAGTTTCAAGTTGCGGACTGGCGCTAGCGTAACGCGCAATCGTGCGCGATAGAGTGCTATTGTCATAATCGACGATGCCTACGGGGACATTGTTGACCACTTCAGTGGAGTATGGCCAGGGATAAAAGAAGCCGTAAATGATAGGGGCGATAATCAGCATGAGCAGCACGCCTTTATCTGTGAACACATCCTTTATCGTTTGCAAATAGCTGTCCCAAAAAGTTTTGGGTGCCAAGCTTTGATGAGTCGATGGCTTATCAGAACTGATAGGATTAGGCGTTGAGGACGTAGACATTAGCGTGCTCCCCAGCGCTCAGGATGAGCCAACGCGCGTTTGGTGAGTAAGGTGCTCAGCAGCATTGTCAGACAGCTTGCCAATAGCAAACCGTATACGATAGGCAAGGAGATAGCGACAGGGGCTGCCATCTGTAATTGAGCGATATGGAGCTTAAGATAGTGGGTTAAGGGTAGCGCGTCGGCCCAATATTTAGCGTTATCACTAATAGCAATATAGGGATAAGTGACCCCAGCAAAAGCATAAGAAGGCACGGAGATAAAGCCGGTAGAGGACAGTCCCATGCGCAAAGAGAACGACCCTAGAGTAAAGATGGCTCCTAGCCAAAAAGACAATATCATCAGCAGACTAAAGGCGGCATAGGTAGTCAGCATAGCATCAAGAGCAATGTTATCTTGCGGTGTTGCCAGCCATAGCGTTAACGCAGCCCATAAACTATAAGCCAGTACTGGCCAAAAATACTTACCCAGTAATCCAAATAAAAGTACTGACAAGCTTGCTTTTTTAGTCATATGGTCAAAGGCTACTGACTCACTATGTATAACCTCTTTGCTCGCCAAGCGCTGCTCGCTATCAGTTAAACGCCTCAAGTCAGAAGTACCAGTATGAATATAGCGATACCATTGTCCAAGCGTTCTATCCCGTAGTTCACGACCAATAGTCGTCGCGCCAATGACCATCGCCAAAATATGTAGTAGCGCCGGTATCACCGTTGAGCCCAAAAACTGCTGATAGTTATTAACTGCATTAAACAAGCTGGTGCGCTGAATGGATATGGGCGAGTAGGCGATAGCCGCTTGAGTGGGCGACATGCCTTGCTTGATGAGGCGCTGTATCTCAACGCCTGCTGATAGTGTGCCAACAACGCCCTGCACACTGGTCTGGATGATGCCTGAATGTGTGCCGTATTGTGCATTGACTTGCAGAATAATAGGGGCAGGCTGGCTTGAGTTAATACGGTTTGAGAAGTTCTCGGGGATAATAACCAAGGCATAAATATCACGTTGCAAAATAGCCGCCTTGGCATCAGCTTGTGTATGATAAAGCTGTTTGACCCTCAAACTAGGGCTGGCGTCTAAATAACGCACTACTGTATTGGCAACAGGCCCGCGATCTTCGTCCATAACGCCAATAGGCAAGTTAGTGATCTGCGTCTGCGAAAATATCCACCACACCAACAAGATAGTCGCCAGTGGTATCCACAGCACCATGGCTAGATCCCAAGGATTTTTAAACAAAAACTGGCGCTCATAAGTCGCACTACGCACAAAAACTTTGCCAAGCTCAGTTGAAAACATAGCCTACTCTTGGAGAAGTGACGAGTCGATAGTGACAATAACGCTCATACCAGCGCGTATACGCGTATCAGGACTGACAGGACGCGCTTTAATCTCAAAGGTGCGCACATCAAAGCCATCGTCATTATTGGTCGGGCGCCAAGTGGCAAAGTCAGATAAGCTAGAGCTGGCATAGACTATAAATTGCATATCGAAAGGGTTATTGGCTGACGATAGCGCAGGAATAGTCCCAGTAAACTGCTGACCGATAGCAAATTGATTGAGATAGGTTTCAGTGACGTTGAGGACGACCCACTGATCATCAGTATTAACCAAGGTCAGTATAGGTACGCCTTGACCGATGACCTCACCTGTATTGACGATGACTGAATCCACGACCCCTGATATCGGACTTTTTAAATTGGCTTCCTCGCGGGCGACCAAAGCCTCTTCTAATTGCGCGTCCACTTGTGCTACTTGCGCCGCCGCCGCTGATTTGTCTTCACTGCGTGCACCTTCCATAGCCAGCTCGTATTGCAGGCGCGCCGCTTCGGTCTGATCTTGGGTAGCTAAGTACTGCGCGTACGCTTCATCACGTTTTTGCCGTGCCATTAGTCCCTCTTCATAGAGGCGATTGACACGCTGATAGGTGTTTTGCGCCAAATCTGATGCCGCTTTATTCGCTTGCCAAGCCGCTTTTGCTTGCGCGATTTCCTGCGGGCGTGCGCCATTCTGTGCTTTATCCAACTGACTTTGCGCGGCCTGCTTGCCTGCGCGTGCTTGGTTGATCTTGGCGTTGATCTCAGGGGAGTCCATCTCTATGAGCTGCTGTCCTGCCTGGACCATATCGCCCTCACTCACTAATATCTTGGCGATGCGTCCAGGGACTTTAGCTGCGATAGAGGTCTGACGCATTTGCATCTGTCCTTGCAACGTAATAGTCTCAGGCGCACTGTTTTGACTACTTTTAAATAGCCCATAAGCGATCAGACCCAGCACACCAAGGATGACGAGGGCAAGTATGGCTTTTTTGATTATCGAAGAGTCCTTATCCTTGTCTGTTGTACGCTGATAGTTTGTAGAGGGATGCTCAAGATCATTTGTAGTGTGACTATCATCCGCTAAGTCTGCTTTGTTTAAATCATTATGAGAGTCAGTCATGACTGCAAAATCCTGTAGCAATAAAGTAAAAGGCTGGTGTTAAAAGTTTTAAAATAATTTTTATTTAAATGTCACGATCGAAAGTGACATGATCATAAGCTAAATAAGTAGTCGCTTATTGATAAACATGGATCGCAACAGGTTTTGAGTTTTCTATGGATTCAAAATTATAAATCGCCCCAAAGGCTACGATAAAGGCGGAATAATACAGCCATAGCATAATGACGACCGCTGCTGATAGTGCGCCAAATTCAGCACTATAGTTATTAAAGTTTTGCACATAAATGGAGAACAGTACCGACAGTACAATCCAAAGTATGGTGGCAAGCGCCGCGCCTGGCATCAGCTTTTTTAATGCGACAGCATCACGATTTGGCCCAAAACGATACAAAGTCAAAAAGCTTAGAAATATAATACCTGCAAGTATAGGCCATCTGCTCCATAGCGCTATCGTCTCAACGAACTGCGAAAAAGGAAAATAGGCGGCTACCAAGGGCACAAGGGCAATAGAGGAGATAGCAACAATAACTACCATGACAGCGGCTAAGGTTAAGCTTAATGATCGAATCGTGCTCTGTATAAATCCGCGCTCCTCATTAATATGAAAGGCCAAATTGATAAGCAAAATCAGATATTTGATACCTTTAGAGCCTGCATATAGAGCAAGCACACTTGAGAGCAGTAGACTAAAGGTCAAGCGCGAGTTGGTATTGGAGGTCAACTCAGTCAGGCGACTGTTTATGACATCGTAGACAGAACCCGGTACATATGCTTGAAGCAGTGCAATCTGCTCTTGCATTTGAGTAGGCGAGAACAGCAAGCCATAAATCAGTACAAATACCGCCATCACAGGAAATATAGATAAAAAACCAAAGAACCCTACGCTGGCGCAATGTGCCCAAACCGTAGAGGTGTTCGCTATACGCCACGTTTGTATTATAGGCTGCGCCGCGTTCGTTATTTTGCTCGTCAAATTTGTCATAGAGGAGTCATTCGCATTAGGGTGAGTAGTAGAGTAGTGCTTAGTAGTTGCTGTTTAATACTGCCTTTAAATAGCTATAAAGTAAGTAATTTTTATATTAAATTATTCGGTATACAAAGTGGGTAGCCTAATATCAGCGGCATTGAGATACGCGTTGAACGCTAGAGGTGTACCCGTGCTCTGCATCAAGGCGGCAAGCGCCTGCACATAATCGTTAGCGGTTTGCGCCTGCTCGGTACGTGCTTTGAGCGCTTGCGTCTGCGCTTGCACAACCTCTATCGTCGTATTGACGCCTTCATCTAGTCCTAAGCGCCGCAGACGCAATACTTCTGTCGCCAAGTCAACATTGCTCTGAAGGGCTTGATATCGCGCTTGTGCATTATTGACATCGTTCCAGTTCTTCTCGACCAATAGCAGTAGGTTATCACTAACTTCAATCTCTGAGAGATCCGCTTGGCGTATCTTGGCGCTGCTTGAAGCAAGTGATGCCGCTTTATCCAGCCCGCCCCATAGCTTCCAGCTTGCTGACACCCCTGCAATCCAGCTCGGATCTCGCCCGACTTGACTATAGCCATAAAGCATAACCGTAGGCTTGTAGCCTGTGTCAGATAGCGCATGCAGCTGCTCAGCTTGCGCGCGCTTGGCGGCGACTTTTTGGAGTCCAGGATGCTGAGCGAGTGCTAAGTCTTGAAAATAGGACACATCAGGCAGCGGACGACTCGATACAAACAAAGGCGTGGTCGGCTTGATACGATATTCTGTACGTAGCAGACGCTGCAAAGCGATCATGGCTAGGCGCGCGTCATTATTAGCTTTGATAGATTCGCTTTTGGCATCTGCAAGCGCTGACTGTGCCTCTAAACGATCAACGCGTGAAATAAAGCCTTCTTCAAACAAGCGCTTGGCCATATAGTCAGTCTGCTGCAAAGTATCATAAGCATCCTCACGCAGATATGCAGCAATGATAGCCAGCTGCGCCTTAAAATAGCGCTCAATCAAGGTATTATACCGCTCGTTTTTATCCAGTACACTATCTGCTATCGCTTCTTGCGTGCGGGCGTTTGATGCGCCAGTCAGACTATCGGTGCGCCCAGCAGTATAAATGGGCCAAGCAAAGCCAAGACCTGCGCCCGAGGTAGACCCTGAGCGCTCAAAGTCATAAGACTCTGGAATACGCTCGCCGAGCATCTCACCAAAATTAGGCAATATAGGCGAGGGCACAATAGTAGGCGTCATACCATTAATATCAGCGCCGACAGTGTTGACGCCATTGACAATCTCATTGCGTAGAGAGGATAAATCCACATCTTCTTGTACTTTATAAGTACTCGCTGAGAGTTGCGCAAATACAAAGGGTCTGTCTATGGTGGACAGCGCCTGGGTTTGATATTCGCTTGAGGCAATCGCCGCCTGATTAGCAGCCAGCTTGGGCGAGACTTGCAATAAGATATCTTGTGCTTGCGCTAAACTCAAAAAACTAGAGACTTCCAGCGGGTAGCTGTTAGCAATTGTCTTACTAGTAATAGGGTCGATCAAGGTATTTAGCTTAGAAGCTGCGTTTTGAGTTAACGGTGAGGGCGCTTCTATACGTGTCTGAGTATTGCTATAGCGCGCCTCGCCCGTATCGATAATTTGTGTCGTGTCATCAGGTAGCGCTGTATAGTTAAGGGTAGGATCAGCATCAATACCTGTACCAGAACTGATATCTGCAAACGCGGGTGTTGAGAGTGCTATCAGTGAGGCTATAGTAATACAGTGAGATAAAGACAAAGGGGTAAGTTTCATAAACGATAAAGACCTTGCAACAAACCAATACATTTAGATTTTGAGCTATACAGCCCTAGATGCTTATGGGTATATTATAGACAGTAGTGACGTAAGTATCAGCATTATCGCAAATATAGTCTTACAAACTACTAAAAATCGAATTTATAATAGGTGCAGGGGTAATCAATGGCAGGATATATATTAGCGTTAGATCAAGGCACCACGTCGAGTCGAGCCATACTATATGATGACCGTGCACATCCTATTGAGATGGCGCAGCAGCCCACCACCTTACAAACCCCAAAGGCCGGTTATGTCGAGCAAGACGCCCGCCAAATCTGGCAGACACAGATTAGCTGTGCTCATGACGTCATCAATCAAGCAGGACTACTTGCAACGGATGTCAGCTGTATTGCTATCACCAATCAGCGTGAGTCGATTGTCATTTGGGACAAGCAGACAGGGCTGCCACTTGCGCCAGCCATTATTTGGCAAGATAGACGTACTGCGCCGTTTTGTGAACAGCTAGCTGCTGATAGCTCAGCCAATAACATAAGCCAGCAGGTACGAGATATCACAGGGTTGCGACTCGACCCTTATTTTAGTGCCAGCAAAATCTCTTGGCTACTTGAGAATCATCCGAATATAAAAGCGCGCGCAAGTAGTGGACAAATCGCGGTCGGGACGATAGATAGCTGGCTGATATATCAGCTGACAGGCGGCGAGCATGTCATCGATATCACCAATGCCTCACGCACGCTTCTTTTTGATATTCACAAACTTGAATGGTCGCAAACGCTGTGCGCGCGTTTTGATATACCTATGGAGGTATTGCCCAAAGTTGTCGCCTCAGATGGCGATTTTGGTAAAACCAAAAAGGGGTTATTTGCTAAGCAGATTCCTATTCAGGCGGTACTAGGCGATCAGCATGCAGCACTGTTTGGACAAGGTTGTCTGGACGCGGGCATGGCCAAGAACACTTATGGCACCGGTTGCTTTATGCTGATGAACATCGGTCAAACACCAAAACTCAGCGCGCATAAGTTATTAACGACCATTGCATGGCAACGAAAATCAATGCCTACTCGTATCGATAACTTATCACTTAATCAAATCGTGCAGTCAGGCAAGCGCATTTTGCAGCCACCAAAGCGTGAGGTAACCTACGCGCTAGAGGGTAGCGTGTTTATGGCAGGCGCTATTGTACAGTGGCTACGAGATAATCTAGGCATGATCAAACAAAGCTGTGATGTCGAGGATTTAGCGCGGCAAGTGGACAGTAGCGATGATGTGGTTTTGCTGCCTGCGTTTACTGGTCTTGGCGCGCCTTACTGGCGCTCTGATGTCAGCGCAAGCATCACGGGTATGAGCCGTGGCACGACCAAAGCCCATATCGCACGCGCAGCATTAGAGGCAGTGGCTTATCAAACCTATGATGTACTTATTGCTATGCAAAAGGACAGCCCGCATCCATTAACAGAGCTGCGCGTTGATGGCGGCGCTGCCAATAATAATCTACTAATGCAGTTTCAGGCAGATCTACTGGGCGTACCTGTATTGCGCCCAAAAGATACCGAAATTACGGCTAAGGGCGCCGCGCTATTAGCAGGTCTAAAAACGGGACTTTATGATGAGTCTACTATGAGTGCGTCGTGGGAGGTTGAGCGTATATTTGAGCCAAGTATGTCTAATGAGATCAGAGAAAAGCATTTACACAAATGGCAAACGGCTATCGATAGGGCACTGCTGAGCCTATGATGCTGTTATGAGTACTTATAGCATGATACATGTTGTAACGTAAGAGCATCGTTATTCTGACGCTGTTTACATAGTTAGCCTATCGCATATTGTGCTTTAGTTCATATACTAATGGCGAGCTTGCAAATTTATAGTTCAAAAAATAAATTTCTATATAAACAATAACTAATAATTTAAGGATGATTTTATGAGTAACAATGATGCCCGTATTATAGGTGATACTGAAATTGTAGCTGCTGATGGTCGTGAACTAACCGATGCTGAACGTATTAGAGCTGAGAATGAGTTGCGTACGCCTGACGCTGGCGTGACCGAAAAGAAGGTCATTATGAATGATCCAGATAATATTGATCGCAGTGAAATCAAGCATATGTCAAAAGAGTCTAAAAAAGACTTGAATGCTGATATGATCACAGGAGAGCCGGGTTCGCATCCAATCGGTACTGGTATTGGTGGCGTAGGCGGTGCAGCAGCAGGCGCCGCAATTGGTTCTATGGCAGGTCCACTAGGTACGCTTATTGGCGGCGCTATTGGTGCTATCGCTGGTGGCGGTGCAGGTCATGCTTCAGCTGAGGCGATTAACCCTACTCACGAAGAAGCCTACTGGCGCGCTGAATTTGCCAATACTGACTATCATGCGCAGGGTCACGATTTTGATCGCGATGCCCATCCAGCTTATGCTGTAGGGTATGCTAATCGTCATCGTTATTCAGCAGATGCTCGTTTTGAAGATCATGAAAGTGAGCTTGAGCAATCATGGAACGAAGTCAAAGGCGAGTCACGTATGCAGTGGAATGAAGCGCGCGTAGCCTCACGTGATGCATGGAACCGCGTTAGCAAATAAGTATTCATATTAATATAAATGAATATTTACCAGACTTTATTAGGGCTTTCAAACCATGTTTTGAAAGCCCTTTTTAATGCTGTTGAGAAAAAAATAAAAGTATCGTATTGACGTTCAACAATAACAATAAGTGTCAAAAAGTTGTGCTAATCTTAGTCTGACAATAATAATGAACATAGAGCAAATGACTGATACCTTAGCAAATCAAAATCTCAAAACTGCATCTGATGCTGCACGTTTTTATCAAGGTAAATCAAGCCAAGGCTTAGCGCCTGGGCTATGGACTTTGGTATTGTCACAAGTCACCACTTGGATATTTGCGCGCTCGTTGATGAATGCAGCCATACTTGGGTTCTTTTATGGTATCGCAGGTGCTCTAGCTTATGCTATGTACTATTTTAGCTTTATCACTGGCGCTCATATTGTCGACAGCCTACGCTTCAAGCATGGCTTTGATAATATGCAAACCTTTATGCAGGCAAAGTTTGGCAGAGTGGGCGAGCATTTCTTTAATGCGGTTATTAGCTTTCGATTAGTCAGTGAAGTCTTTAGCAACTTGTTAGTATTTGGCTTTATCACTACCTTGTTTGTCGGCTTTAATGAGACTTATATTATCTTATTTATCGCGGTGGCCACTTTGATCTACTCGTCTATTGGCGGGTTGCATACTGCGCTTAAGACAGATGTTGTGCAGGCACTGTTGACGATTGGGGCGATAGCGGTACTGTCAGTAGCTATGTTCACCCATCCGCTGTTTTCATTGAGCGAGATTATCAACTCATCAAATAGTACTGATAATAAGGGCTGGATACTTCTTATAGTCGCTTTTATTCAAGTCTGGAGCTATCCGGCTCACGACCCTGTGATGACCGATCGCGGATTTTTGGCAGATCGCTCAACCACCAAAAAGTCGTTTTACTATGCGGCTCCCATCTCCATCATCTGTATTGTACTGTTTGGCCTGCTTGGCGTATTTGCGCAGTTAAATAATGCTGGTGGGGCGACAGAGGTCACTCAAACGCTCAGCACGCTATTTTCACCTTTGGTTATGATGTTATTTAGCTTTGCGCTCATAATCTCAGCGATATCGACGCTCGACTCTACTTATGCCAGCGCCGCTAAGCTGGTAGCTGTCGATATGAAACTCATCAAACCTACAGTCAATAATGGCAGGCTGGTGATGCTTGGATTTTTATTGGTGGGTTTGGCATTTATTGCGACAGGTAGCAAAGACTTATTTGATGCAGTCGCGGTGAGTGGTACAGCCTCACTATTTTTGGCACCAGTAGTATTTTTTAGCATTTGGTCAAGCTGGGAGGTCAAACCTTGGGCGATTGTTATCAGCTTTGTCTCGGCGCTTAGCGCTGGCATTATTTATATGCTTGAGAACGGTGGATACCTCGCTGTGATGACGCCTATATTTGGCGTAGAGCACAAGTACGACAAGCTATTAATACTCTGTGTTGTGGCCTCCGTTGTTGGTGCGATAGCTTTTGTGATAGCAAGAGTAAAACCTACCGCGAATCGCGCTCACATTGGCTAAAGCTATGACACTGACACTGACATTAAAGCTATTACACTGACAATCATATAAAGGGTCTTATGACTGATTCCAATCGTAGTAACACTCGCCGCTCTTTTTACATAGCTACTGCTAATCTTTTAAACTTTGCCAATGCAGAGCGCATCTACTATGAAAACGCGCCAGCTTATAATAAACAAGATTATGCACACAAACTAAAGGGTTTATCAGATCTATTGGCAAAAGCACACGCTGATATCATCGCCGTGCAAGAAGTATGGGATAGCGATGCGCTTGAGGACTTAGCAATGTCACTAGGGTTCAAGCCTGAACATGCCGTCATACCACTAGCCAGTAATGATACGGCTAGTGTGCATACTCGCGGACTCGGTGCTCAAGATACGCCAGCAGTTGGTATTATTACGCGTTTTGAGCAGTTAGAGAGCAGTTTACTTGAACAAATTGCACCAAAAGCGGTCATCGATATTCCTGATGTAGGGCCTTATGAGCGCTTCAACCGTCCACCACTATTATTACGAGTCGATGCCTTTGGGCAGCCAATCACTATAGTTACAGCGCATCTAAAGAGCAAACGTGCTTTTTTCTTACGTGATGACGATGGCAATCTATTAGAAGATATGGATGATCCAAACATACGCATCCGTGCCAAGCTACGTAGCCTATGTATGCGAGCGGCGGAAGCGGCCTCTATCCGTTTGTCTATTATCGAGCGTCTTCATCATACCCGTGAGCCGCTCATACTACTAGGTGATATGAATGATGTGACTGGTAGCGTGACTACTCAGTTGATGACCGAGACAGGGGAGGTAAATTATGATAAAAGTATGCGTGACGTATCATTATTTGATGCCGCCCGTGTGCAAGCTCGCTACGGATGGATGAAAGACGTTGCCTACACGCATATTTACCAAGGTATGCCTGAGGTTATCGATCAATTGTTCGTGTCTGAAGAGTTTTTACCTGAGAGTAAATTTGCGCTTGGGTATGTTGAGAGAGTCGATTATTTTAATGATCATCTCAAATGGGATTATGCCGATAGACCCACTGATCATGGTATAATCAGAGCCAAAATAAAGCTTAACGATTGACCCTTTTGGGGTTAATCGATACATTATTATTTGACCCATTCCTGTCTTTTGCTTGATAATGTACAAGTACTTATGAATGCCTACTTATTAAACATACAGTCAAGTTTAATGCTACTTGCACTATAAACATAGTGGCACGAAAATTGCTGATATAAAGTGTTAAATTAATATCAGATTTAGCATCATTTAATAATGACGGTAGACAAAAACAAAAAGGCATAACGCTAAGAGGTTTGTAATGAGTGAGAGTAAAGACGACAAGATAGAAGACGTACTTGTAGATTCGGAACTGGCAAAGATGCTAGTGCCGAACAAATTTAAATTTACTAGTCAGCAAGGACGCGTACGTCGCCAAAAATTATTGGCGGGTGCCAAAAAGCTAAGTGAAACCCAAGCGATTAATGACATTACTCTAGCTGCTGTATGTGAAGAAGCGGGTATCCCAAGAGCGTCCGCTTATCACTTTTTTCCTAATATCGAAGCGATATTTTTAGCGCTGCGTTTTTTGAATGCTATTGAGTTATTAGAGATATTGCAGACCGTTGAGACAGGTGGCTATGACAGATGGCAGGGCTATTTGACCGCGCTTATTGATCGCTGCGTGCAGATTTTTCATGAAGATCAGACCAAAGCTAAGCTGATATACGATACCAACACCCCTGATTTTGAAGGCGATAGCTTCGGTGAAGACATCGATCATCAAATCGTTAATTTGGTATACAAGCGCTTATCTGAGCGTTATGAGATGCCAAGCTTTGACGATATTCAAGACACTATGTTGATAGCTTATAGCATCATTAATGCAATCTTTACTTTGTCGTATCGTCGTCATCAAGCGATTACAGATGAGTATATACAAGAAGCAAATACAGCATTTATCGCTTACCTGCGCTGTTATCTGCCAGAGAAACTACCAGCAAAAAAGGGTTCATAAATTGGGCTCGCCTATGGGTTTGAGTCAATATTAAACTCATAGGTAGTCTGTACTATATATTGGTAATCTATATATCCACGCAAAGAAGCCAACATTGATATGTTGGCTTCTTTGTATTAGGCGACAATCTATTTAGTTACTGGTCAGCGAGGGTATACGTCGCCGTTGGTTTAGGCATAGGAATAATAGCACTGCTTTGAACCTGACTGTCTACAGGCATGACTTGACCGTTACAGATATCATTTCTAGCATCTAGTGGTTCATACTGCTGGTAATAGTCGTTAATGTGTTTAATCAGGGCGGCGCTATCTATATCAGTATTGGCATTAATATAAGCTTCTCGAGCTTGTTCCAACCAGCGATCAGCCATCCTAAAATGAGGGCTTGATTCGCGCCAACCGCGAGCACAGTGATCTGCTGCCGCCCAAATAAGAGACACCTCACTAAAGGCCAGCTCACGCGGTGCACTATCGATACCGCCTGAATCTTTGAGCGCACTCAATGTTGCCCAAAGGTCAGGGCGCATCATATCAGAGGTTTGAGGAATGTCGCTGACAAGTGCAATGCTTTGCTCTTTATTATTCTTTAGCGCATAAAAAATAGTACTGCCCCTCTCATACGCATAGTCAGCGATAGCGGCGCGGCTATTCATACTATATTTGTTATTGGCATAAATAAGCCAAGCTTGCGCCTTGTACGCTAGGTACTGTTGACGCGCAGTGACATTTGACTGCTCATAGGGCTGCAACTGCGCAATCATACAAGCGATATCGCGCTGCTGTGAGGTCTGATACTTAGACGTTTGTAATTCATTATCATCACAGGCGCTAATTTGATTGGTAACCATGCTACTGACGACAGGGCTTTCTACTATAGGATTAGTCACTGGTTGGACATCAGTTTGGACAATAATGGGCTGTACTGCGATAGGTTGAGAGACTGAGGTAATACGAGTAGTACTAGCAAAGTCTAAATCTGCAGAGGCAGAAGAGGTGATAAGTGCTAGCAGTGTCGCTGATAGAGCAGCTGGGAGATGGCGCTGATAAGTTAGTATTTTAGTTTTGAGGTCTGAGGCAGTCATCATAATACAAACCTTTTATTAAGGGGGTAGGCGTTAAGCGCTTTAGAGGGATCAGGTACACATCAAACGTTACTAGAAACCGTTATTTAAAACCAAGATAACTCTACTTATTATAAAGTAGAGTTATCATGTAGACGCTTATTCTTACTTGGGTCATCACGCTTAAACAGCTCTTCATCAAACTTAAAGCGCAGTCTAAAGTAAGCGCCTTGCTGCGTACTATCATCATAGGCGATATCGTCATCTTCAAAGCCCATGAAGTTGTAACCCAGTGACAACCATAGATTGGTCATAGGACTATAGCCGACCTCAGCACCTAGCATATACGCTAGATCATCCGCTTGATCATTCCAGTAAGTACCCGCTTGCAAGCCGACATCCCAGCGCTCGCTAAGATCATAAAGTCCACGGCCGTAGATGGCGTGAGCAGTGTTATCACTTGAGATGCCATCGGCTTCGTATTCAGTATACTTACCCGCGTAACGACCAGACAAAGTCAGTGGACGCGTCGGATGATAGTTGCCGTTCCATGACCAAATAGTGGTGTCTTTACGATAAGTGTCATCGCCAGTATTGTTGTCATCCAAACGATACTCAAGCTTAGCTAGCATATCAAGCTGATTGCTATTTAAATCACGATAAGCTGCGCCCAACTGAAAACGGTTAACCGTACGGTCGCCATCATCGTAATCAATGCGCGAGTAAGTATCTTTTGCAAGCAAAGTGATATCGTCAGTATAGCGATAAGCAATACCTGCACTACCTAGCAACGTATCACTAGACTCGCCCCAGCGCTTCTCCAAACGCCCTGAGGCCTTGTAGTCCTCTTGTGCTAAATACTCAACACCAATACCGGCTGCGGTTGCGGTATTGTTCTCTTCGCCTTCTAAAGACTCAACACGCTCAAACAGTGTATTAAGGGTCAAGCCTTCTTGCACGTACCATTTGTTTTTGAGACCAATAGCCGCTTCTGCTTCCCGAGCACTGATAGCATCGCGCATACGGTATTCGCTATAGACCTTACCATCTTTCATGTAGTTGGCATCAAACCCAATGACGGTACGTTGACGCTCGTCGGTATCATCGAGACCATAGCTGCCTGACAAGCTATTGATTAAGTCATGACGCGCGTACAGACGACCTAGATTGCCTAGCGGCGTCTCGCCACCAACGGAGGTAGCGTTACGTGAGCTATTCTCAATATCTTGCTCATATTCAGCAAATACTAAGCTGTTATTGAGCTTAGGCAGGCGTGCGGTAATACGAGCGCGAGCTGTCGTACCTTCGATATCTTTATCAGCAGTACTGACGCCATTGAGTGCAGATTGATTGATAATATCATCATCAAATAAAGTATCGTCTGTAGGATCGATGGTATCTGTAGCTGCTTGAGTATTACGTGAAGCTGCAGTTGCGTCTTGCTTGTAATAGCGTACACCAAGCTCACCGACGACATTTTTGCTTAGGCGCTGCTCAATACTGGCCTGAATGCCTTCGCGGCTCGCCTCAGTAGTATGATCTTCTGTGCGTACGCCCTCAAGCTTAAGCGCGGTCTTCTTATCATTGATAAGATGAGTAATCTCGATACCAGACTCAGTACGTCCCGCCGTTAATGGAGACGCGCCAGTAACGAAGCCTTCGTCAGCGTCATTGTAATAAGCTTTTGCACGGGTATTTTTCTTATCATCATAGTCAAGCTCGATACGTAGTGCATCACCGTCAGCGTCTTGCACGTCTAGTTCATCAGCGTTGATCTGATTGCTAGGCTGATAATTTGGATTTTCAGCTTTGTTCATCGCATATTCAGCGACTAGCTTTAACTTATCGTTAAACTTGATGACACTGTTAACACTAGCGAGCTCTTCTTTGTTAAGGGGGTCATCACTATTGACGTAACTACCACCGATAGAGACCTTATCATTTATCTGCTGCTTGGCTGCAATACCACCGACGAAATAGTCTTCGCCGCCTTCGTCTACTTCTACAGTGACGCGGATGTAGATTGGATTGCCGTCCAAGTCTTGACTGGCAATCGGCGTTTTTAAAAATAAGCTACGACTAATAGGGTCAATCTCATAATCAGCAAAGCGAGTAAGCGTCTCACGGCGTACGATTAGACCAGGGTTATTGGCATTACGAGTAATAACTTCAACAGTCTCAGAGTTCTCAAGTACCGCATCGAAGTTCTCAGCAAGCGGGTAGGGGCCTGATATGCCAAGGCCACGCGTCTCATTCACACGCTGCGATGAGCTAGTTTCGGCAAGAAAAGTAGTTACGCGAGTATTAGCATCTTCGTACTGCGCTTTTAGGCCGGTAAGCGTACGATTATACTGACCAAGTTTGATACCATCATCATTGTCGATCTGAGTCTTTAGGTCACCATAAAAGGCAAATGAGCGACCTTTATCTAAGCGTACATAGAGCTTACTCGTTGACTGCGCATCAAAACCTTTAGCTGATGAGTCGCCATAGACAGGGTAGTACTCGCCAGGTTCGATATCACGGAACAAGCGCTCACCTTTTTTGTCACTATCATAAGCAAGCGTCAATAGATAATCACCGCGCACTTTACCTTTGAGAAACATTGCTGCACGGCCCGTCGCTGAGTAATCATCATTGCCCGAAAACTCATGAAGCTCTTCTTCAAACGCGCCTTGAGCATCAGTGATACTACTACCATCAAAGTCTTTTAGTGAAATGGCGCCTTCAACGATACCTACAGCAATCAGTGGACGCAGCTTTGGAATAAACTGCAGATCGATAACTTGCTTGCTACTGCCCGTATCGATGATAAGCTCACCTTTACCCGCGACGCTTGGCGCAATAACAGGGATCAGTATCTCACCGCCATTGACGGTAACCTGCGTGCCCGCTTTATCTTTACTACCGTCAGGTAAATTGATACGACCGATATTGGTATCGATAGTGATCGGCGTTGACGCCACATAAGGACGGTTGTCACGATCCTTTAAGCTGACAACAATCTGGTACTCGCTGATACCGTCAGCTTCAACCAAAGCCTCTTGAGTACGGTATTTAATCGCCTGCAAACTGTCAGGAGTCGTCACGTCAATAGACTGCTCAGAGATAACCTTGCCATTAACATCAGTGGCTACGCCGCGCAAAGTGTTACGACCACGCTTTAGATCAACGGCGTAGTAGTCAAACGCGGTGACGTTTTGCTTTTCTTGCTCAGCCGTTTTACCGATTTGCTCAGCTGATACCACTTTATCATTAGCATATAGAGTAAAGTTTGAGCCTAGCGGCGCTTGTACCTGTACCATCTGTTTATAGGAAGCAAGCTGTTGACCACTGCTCAAATTAATAAAAGCAACGTCGTTGTTAGCAACTTCTTTTAGGTACTCTTCGAGCACTTTTTCTTTGGGTTGAACGACTTTTGTGACGTCCATATTAACGCGCTCAGCACCAGGCTTGACAAGCTCTGTTACTATCGCTGAATCGCATTTGATACTTTGGTCTAAGACATCATTAGACTTACAACCACTAGCATCGACATTATCGGTATAATCGCGATCATAGATAGGTTCTAGATCAAGCTTGCTCTTGACCGCTTGTTCTAAAGTGTTATTTTTGGCACTGATACTTTTGCTACGAGCGACAAGCTCAGTATTTAAGCGCTCGGTACTATCGCCTATACCGCCAACGATAGCGAAATCAGCACGGTGCAACTCGCCATACTTAAGGTCAACAAAACGGCTACCACCATCTCCAACGTTACGATTACTTTGGGTAATCAGCTCACTGGCAGCAGGTATTGTCGTGCGGTCAACTTTGAGCACGTGCGTCTTGGCACTAACGCCATAAAAGTTATATTTACCTTCAGGATCGGTGACGATGAAGTTACCGTTTTCCATATAGATACGTACGCCAGCCACGCCAAGCTCGCCATCTTCTTTTTGCTGAATACCATCGCGGTTGATGTCGTGATAGACCTTACCGATGATGATACCGTCGGTGTTCATAAGGCCACGGCTAACGTCGATTTCCCACTGCGATTCCATCGAAGCAAAGGTATTGCCGCGATCATCACGAGCGACTGCGGTGGCACGGTTAATACCGTCGCCGCCTAATGATGAGGCACCAATAAGCACGCGATAAGTGACATTTTTGGTCTCGCCAGCAGCTAGCGTACCTAAACTTAGAACTTGATATTTGCCATCTGTCTTAAATTCAGTCGTTTGTGCTTGATTGATATCAATATCGGTATCAGCATCGCCCGCGCCTTGACTGATACGTGCACTACCTTTGACATAATCAAAACCGCGCGGCAACGCGTCTTTTAGCTCGACATCGAATGCTGTGGCTGCGCCATTATTGGTAATGTTAATACTGTAGTTGACATAATCACCCAGATCAGCTGATTTGACATCGCCTTCTTTTACCACTTGTAGTCTGGCTGACTGATCCATGACAGTGATGTTGCTGCTAATATTACTATCGATATTAACGCGATCACCCTCTGGCGTGATACAAGCATCAAGCGTTACCGCTAGAGTATCGCCTTGTAGCGTCTGAATGATCTCATCATCGATGGCATTGGCATTGTTTTGGGTAGGCGCCGCGACTTGATATTTACCTGTGTTGTCGCCGGTTTCTGTTGCTTTTAGAGAGTACTTGTCGCCTGTAAGCTCTGAGGTAATTGTCACCCATACTTGATCTTTGGCATTAGGCTGCACGTTACACTGCGCATAGTTGGCTTCAACGTAGACATTTGAGCCTACTTGAGTGTTGTTCTGAGTCGTGTCAAAATTTTCGTCTGTAAAACCAATACTCGGCTTAACGATGATCAGTCTATCAGTCGCAGCGGCCGTTACCGACTTGTCTTCGACCACCACGGCGCCAACCTTGATCTCAGCAGTATCGCCACTAGTAGCGTTACGATCGGTTAGCGCTTGTACAATAAGCTGAATGCTCTCGGCTTGACCCAAGGCAATTTGAGCGCTTAATCCGTCTAGGACAAGCTGCTCATCAGCACCATCTATAATACCGTTATTATTGATGTCTTGATAAACGACAAAGTTAGACAAAGTATTCGGGTAGTCAAAGCTGACGACGACTTCTTCATCAAAGGTACCGTTATTCGATAGGACGTTGATCCACTGAACCGTATCGCCAGCGTTGACAGTCTGTAGTGCAGGTTGAGTGATGCTGACGTCATACTGAGGCAGGGTTAAAGATTTAAAGCTGACCTGATTTGAGGTGCCTGTTTGCGTACTGTTGCCAACTTTATAATTAGTCTGTGCAATATTATTAATCGTGGTCACGCCCTTGCCATCTTCGGCATGAGCGATATTTGCTTGCATAAGTAGCATCGACGCTGCCAACGTCGTCAGGGCAGTTAATGCGCCTGCACGGTAGCGAGGGTTACGAGACGAAAATACAGCTTGACGCATATTCGGTAATCCTACTTATGAAAGAAAATATAATGGATATATAAAGATAAAGGGTAAAAGTGGAGTTTTCTTAACCAGATTAAGAAAACTCCTTTGATCATGATTCAATAATTATGGAGCTGGGTTAGTACCTGTTTGTGAAATAGTAGCAGAGAAGTAGATATTACCAACTTCTTGACCCGTTAGAGTAGCGAAGGTGCCACCAACATTCTGACCTGAGATATCAGCTGTCGCCGGAGCTGAGTTGTTTGACGTATCAGAAACGTAGTCACCTGCGTAAGTCAGTGTACTGGCTAAAACATCTGACAACGTAACTGTGTTAACTTCAGTGTTGGTAAAGGTGTTTGTTGCCTCTAGACGATAGAACGCACACTGATCAGCAGTTGCAACGACATTAGCAGTGGTCCAGTTGCTTATCGATTGTGGATCAGTACCACAAGCTGCCGCTGCTTGGAATTTGAATAAATCAATACCTTGCATAGTTGTCTTTGAACTTTGAGAGATATCATCAGTAGGAGCAGGCGTACCTTCTACTTCACCTTGTGGCAAGACTGTAATAGTGATCGTTTCATTTTTACCGATATCACTGTCTTGACCATTATTACTACCTGAACCATTGGTATCGACTAAGACGCCAATATTAACGGACTCTCCAGGGGCTAGGCCATCTGTATCTGCGTCATTAAGATCGTACTCACCATTACCATTAGGAGTTAATACAGTCTCACCGTTATCTAGTATACCGTTACCATTAGTATCTACAAAAACAGTAGTGATGTCGATAGCATTTCTAGGATCATCACTATCAGTCACTTCAACAGTAAACAACACTTCATCAGGAGCGTCTGCTTCTGTAACATCAGTACCATCATTGCTGATAGTATAGGTGTAACCATTGCCCGTACTCTGTAATGGAACTTCCTTATCAGGAGCGTCAGTGATGTTTAAATCGCGAGTTTGATTGCTCGGAGTAACGGTCGCGTCATCATTGTTGTCTTCACCGCGGTTATTAGGATCATTCGGATCCTCAAAAGTGTTATCAACATTATCGTCAGTACTATCTGTGATATCAGGGATGTTATCACCGTCTAGATCGTCTGTAACAACAGCATAGTTAGTAAAATCACTAGCATCAGTAGCGCCATCAGATTTTTTAGCACGGAAAGTAATCGTAACGGTCTGACCCTGAGCGACATTTACACCACTAGCTGTAATTGTTCTGCCATCTGACGAAATAACTGGTGCAGTAGTATTACCAGCGCCAGAAGTCGTAGGCGCTCTGTAGTTCGGCTCACCAGTTTGGATAGCTACTAAGCCATTAGGAAGCGCATCTGTAATAGTGATATCAGTACCATCAGCAGTACCTTCGTTCTCAACAGTAATTGTGTAGTCAACATAAGCATTATCATTGTTCAAATCGATAATGTTGTTATTAAGGTTTGAGTTTGCAGACTTTGTAATAGCATAGATAGGGGCAGTAGTAATAGCATTGTCTATGTTAGTAGCTGTAGCAGGCTCACCTTTACCTGTTAGATACTGGCTGGTCGCTGTGACGGTCAATATGCCATTGCTATCAATAACACGATTATCATCAGATATCGCTGTTATAGTGATATCAGCCGATTCACCAGGTGCAAGCTCAATAGAATCGCCTCTATTAATAGTAACAACGCCACCAACAGGATCACCATCAGCACCAATCTTTTGGTAAGTGATAACAGTATCGTCTAAGTCATAATCAAAATTATCATTTGCTTGATTGACTAGATCAATAGTATAAGTATCGGTAACGTTACCTTCGTTCTTTAAGGTATGAGTAAAGTCGACCGTTGCACTAAGTGGTGCTTCGATATCGATATCTGCGTTATCGTCAGCGTTTTGATTGCCATCGGTCAAAGTTGCAACTAAGCTAAAAGCACCAGTTTCAGTAACATTAATAGTCACTTCATTTGATTCAGCAGTTTGAGGGTTGTTGACATCGCCTGCGACATTATAGGTAGCAGTTGCAACGTTTTTGACTTCAAACGCATCTTCTTGATTATAGGTTACGGTATCAGCACTGGCAGTGCCAGCGATACCCATAGCAGCAGTAATGCCGACGGTGAGCACTGAGTATTTAAAAGCGTTAGGTTTCATACGGTAAATCTCCTAAAGGGTGTAAATAAATAGTCCAAAAACGAACTATTCAACGATGGTGTTCAGTGCCACAGTGGCAGACTTCTTGGCGGGTAGTAATTTAATATTCCAGCGCAGGGTACGGTACTCAGAATATGGAATCTTGACCATCTTGCCATCAACTTTACGCATAAGCGGCATATCGGCGTAGTTCTTGCCATCGATACTCGCTTGTGCGCTAGCGGGCGTTGCCTCACCATTAAATGCCATGTTGGCAGGAATAGGCAGGATAACGGCCAAATCGTTAATGTCTTTATTGATAGTATTGGTATAGTTGGCTTTGTACTGAATGACAGTACCAGCGGGCGCCGTACTTACAGGGGCATAAGTCACTTTGCCATCAGCGTCCTTGACAACCTTATTAGCTGTTAATTCCATTTTTAAAGCATCTTCAGCGTAAGCTGTACCTAATAAAGTAGTAGATGCTAGTGTTGCTAGTAGAGCTGCGCGTAGTAGTTTAAAAGTTTTCATATCATAAGCCTTGTTCAATGTATTACTTGTATAAATTCTAATCATAATCATCGATGCAACATCTGTGCCACACTGAGTGATAAAGGTAAATAAGGACAAGTGAGATAAGAGACAACTTTCATGGTTGTATTATCACAAAATAGTAACAATCAGTCATTACAAAGAAGATAAGTGGTAGGTAGGAGTAGTTAAATGGTAATAGAAGTGGGTGTATCTCTATATCTGCGGTTAATTGTCATAAATAACAATCATTTATAAGCTAAAATCTATTAGTCGAGATGTTTTTAGAGCCACCAATTTGAAGCAGTCTAAGTTTGTAAATAGCTCAAAACCGAGCAATTTTATGAATATCAATAGTATGTGCATATGAATAGTAAAAAATCTTATTACATATTGAATACAGTATATTGCATGCATTATACACAAAAAAGTGCCCATAAGCACATTTAATGCTTATGGGCACTTTACTAACAAAAGGTAATATTAACGATTGGTTTTGATTTTTACCGAGAACTTCATTGTCGCCGTGCCTTGGGGTACTAAAGGATTAATAGTAGTACTAATAGCAGTATTAGCTGAATTCAATGCAGCTGGAGCCGTCACAGTCGTACCATTACCTGTAGTAGTCGTTGTTGCAAAAGAGTTGCCTCTATAATCAGCAGTCGCTGAAAAATTAGACGTTGCATCCGATACTACTAGATTCTGTATATCGAACCCTCGCGCCGTAGTAGAAGTATTGGTAGCAACGATCTGGTAAATGATACATTGACCAGGCGTTGCTGCCAACGGATCAGCAGAACTACTAAAGGCAGTATCGGCAGTACCCTTACAAGTAGCATCTAGCGCTTGACTCTTAACCAGAGTCAAACCTTTGATATCGGTTCTGTCGGTTACTGGAGCGACAGTAGGCGCGCCTGTACCGCTTGCAGTGAGTTTTACTACAGTATCTTCTGAAAAACCGATTTCAGCATTCTCTGATGAGACATTATAACTGATCGTAACCGTACCTGTAGGTGCGATACCGTTAGGCAGGGCAGTCTTGATATCATATACGCCGCTGCTATTAGGTGTGATACCGACAGCAGTTTGTGCTGGTGCAGAACCATTAGGACCATCTGGATCATAGGTAAGGGTCACAGAACCAGGTACAATATTTACCGCGTCTGGTGTACCGTTATCATTGTCAGTTATCGTAAACGTCAATCTACCTGCTACATCACCTTCAGTATTTTGACCCGTGTTAGTAATAATCGTTTGATGCGTGGCTTGACCTGCGGTACCTGAGGTCGGTGCGATTTCTTTAACAGTTGGATTAGTGAGCGTCAAATTACGTTTGATAGTACCTAATGGCTGAGTAGAGTCGTTACCGTCGTTACCAGTAGCATTAGTTCCGTTGGTAAAGTCGGTATCATCGACAGGGTAGAATCGAGTAACGTTCTCAACAGTGCTGTCTGTGCTATCGATCAAAGTGTTGTCAGTAGCTGGATTGTTATCTAAATCATCAGTGACTTTGACATGGTTCAAAGCGTTATTAGCTAAGGCAGTATTAGGGTCTTTTTTGACCGTAAAGTTGATCGTGATGCTACCATTGACTGGGATATTTACTCCTGTCAACTCAAAGCCTTTATTCGTCTGATTGAGCGTGCCTTTGGTTGCACTACCACTAGTTGTAATGCTATTTGTCGTCAATGCTTGTGCAATAAGCAGGCCAGCTGGCAAGTTATCGGTAATGGTGATATCAGTTGCACTAGCAGAGTATGCGGTCGTTGGATTCTTAATCACGATCTGATAAGTAGCCGTGTCATTCGCATTGTTTAGATCTAATGCGTTAGTTACCGTCTTAACGATACTAAAAGTAGGCAATTTAGTCACTGATTTATCATTGTTAGTCAGTGTTCTATTGGCAGCAGGCAGTAGTGCACTAGTAGCCGTGAGTCTAAGATTCTGTCTATTACCGCCTTTGTTATCTTTGGTTTTGGCATTGATAGTGAACTTGATGAACTGACCTGCCTCTAAGGTAAGGGTGTTTCCATTGACAGTAGCAACTGAAAGATTGGATTGCGTTGATACAGGAGTGTCGGTACCCGGTACTTGGCCTGCATTATATATAGAATAAGACACTGTAGAAGCTGTAAGATCATAATCAGCATCGTCATCTGTCAAATTCGCCAAGTTGACAGTATAAGTATCACTACGGTTACCTGTGTTAGTCAAGGTATGCTGAAACACTGCAAAACCGTTGGGAGCTACGTCTAGATTTTCATTGATGGTATCATTTGGAGTACCATCTTCATTGTTTGCAGTTAATGAAAAAGACAGACGCTCTGATACTCGAACGATAACTTCGTTAGATTTAACTTCTGGCTGCTTAACGCCAGCGACATCATAGTTGGCAGTTGCAATGTTTTTGATATCAACATTAGTAGTAGTAGTACCAGTGGTAGTGTTAGTTGCCATAGCACCAGTTGAGATACCTAGAGCAGCGGTGACGCCGACTGCGATCAGACTATGTTTAAAGGTGTTTGGTTTCATAGAAGACTCCGAGACAAAAAATGGTAAAGATTCAGTTAATTAAGTAATAAAAATTTGGTAAAAGACTTAGTTAGCTAACGGTCGTATTGAGAGCTACAGCAGCAGACTTGTTAGCAGGCAGTAATTTGATGTTCCAGCGTAGAGTGCGATATTCAGATAACGGAATCTTGACCATTTTGCCATCGACTTTGCGCATGAGCGGCATATCAGCATAGTTCTTGCCATCGACACTAGCTTGAGCGCTGGCAGGAGAGGCATCGCCAGTGAAAGTCATATTGGCAGGGATAGGCAAGGTCACCATCAGATTATTGATGTCTTTATTTACAGTGTTGGTGTAGTTGGCCTTGTACTGGATAGTGGTGCCAGCAGGTGCGGTGCTGACAGGGACGTAAGCGACTTTACCTTCAGCGTTTTTGATGACTTTACTAGCAGATAAATCCATCTTGAGTGCGTCATCAGCGTAAGCGGCGCCAAACAAAGCGGTAGAGGCGACTACTGCTAATACTGAATTACGTAAAAAGTTAAAATGCGACATATCAAAATCCTTTCTATAACGGTGATATTTGGATACTCGCAGCACAATGCTTTCGACATAAAGGATATGCTGAAAACGACAATAGACAACTGGTTTTGTATTAATTATTGAAGACAGTGCTTTGATAGTGCTGGGAATTTTTCATAACTGCATATTCACAGAATGATAATAATATGTCATTGAAAAGGTGATAAATGGCAGTTTGAAGTAGCTGAATGGTATACCGAATTTTTAGACTAAGTGATAAAACCTTTAC